>JAFSWK010000017.1 GCA_017444505.1 Rhodocyclaceae bacterium
CGGACTTTGTCGTGGAGCCCCCGGCCGAAACGGCGCCTCCTGCCGCGCCCGCAGCGGAAACGGAGATCGCCGCTCCCGACGAGCCGGAGCCCGCCTCTCCCGAGGCGGAGAGAGACACAGGACCGAACGTCATGGATCTGGATTTCACCCGGGCGACCCGGCCAGCGCAGGCTGGCGAGCACCGGCGCGGGCAGGTTCTGGATGGAAAGACGGCGGTTGTGGCCGCCCGCATCGGCAGGTTTCTTGCTTTCGGCAGGAGGCGCGACGGAAAGCACGGAACCCAGCACGCTGTTGGGGCGGTACGTGGCCAGCCCTTTCAGGCCGGATTCCCAGGCGGCCAGATACAGCCCTTCAAAATCGGCGTAGGGATAGTTTTCGGGCACATTGACGGTTTTGGAAATGGCCGTGTCAATCAGCGGGGCGACGGCGGCGACCATGTCTTTGTGGGCAATGGCGGAAATTTCCAGCGCGGTGGTGAAGTAGTCGGGCAGTTTGTCGGTGTTGCCGCCCAGGTGACGGTACAGCCGCCAGGCGTAGTCTTCCACGGCGTATTCCTTGAAGGTGCCGTCGGCCATGCGTTTTTTGCGGGTGTAGGTCCAGGAAAACGGCGGCTCGATGCCGTTGGAGGCGTTATCGGCAAAGGCCAGCGAGATGGTGCCGGTGGGCGCGATGGACAAAAGATGCGAGTTGCGAATGCCGTGGCGACGGATTTTGTCCTTGATCTCCGTCGGCAGACGCGAGGCGAAGTTGTTGCCGGAAAGGTAAAGGTCGGCATTGAACAGCGGGAAGGCACCGCGTTCGGCGGCCAGTTCCACGGAGGCGAGATAGGCGCGGTCGCGCAGATAGCTGGCGATGCGCGCGGCCATGTCGCGGGCGGGCTGCGTGTCGTAGCGCAGGCGCAGCATGATCAGCGCGTCGCCCAGTCCGGTAAAACCCAGCCCGATGCGGCGCTTGGATTGGGCTTCCTGATGCTGTTCGGGCAGCGGCCAGTGGGTGACTTCCAGCACGTTGTCGAGCATCCGCGTGGCGGTGTCGATGAGTTCGCCAAAGCCGTCAAAATCAAATGCGGCCTGTTCGCTGAACGGCTCGGTGACGAAGCGGGTGAGGTTGATGGAACCCAGGCAGCAGCAGCCGTAAGGCGGCAGGGGCTGTTCGGCGCAGGGGTTGGTGGCTTCGATGGTTTCGCAGTAGGCGAGGTTGTTGTCGCGGTTCATGCGGTCGAGGAAGAGAATGCCGGGTTCGGCATGGTCGTAGGTCGAACGCATGATTTGATCCCACAGGGTGCGGGCGCGCACCTTGCGATACACCCAGCGGCCATCGTCCAGCGTGTACGCGCCTTCGGCGACGACTTCTTCCGTGGGCGTGGCCTTGTGGGTGAGTTCGATTTCGCCATCCAGCTTGACGGCCTGCATGAAGGCGTCGGTCACGCCCACGGAAATGTTGAAATTGGCCAGATCGCCGCGATCCTTGGCGTGGATGAATTCTTCAATGTCCGGATGGTCGCAGCGCAACACGCCCATTTGTGCACCGCGCCGCGCACCGGCAGATTCGACGGTCTCACACGAGCGGTCAAAGACGCGCATGTACGACACCGGCCCCGAGGCGTTGGAGCGGGTGCCTTTGACCAGCGCACCTTTCGGGCGGATGCTGGAAAAATCGTAGCCGACGCCGCCGCCGCGACGCATGGTTTCCGCCGATTGCGCCAGCGCGGTGTAAATGCCGGGACGCCCGTCGATGGTCTCCGTGACCGAATCGCCCACCGGCTGCACAAAGCAGTTGATCAGCGTGGCCTGCAAGTCGGTGCCGGCGGCGCTGTTGATGCGTCCGGCGGGCACGAAGCCGCCTTCCTGCGCGGCGAGAAAACGCGCTTCCCAGTGAGCGCGCCGCGCTTCGGGCTCAATGGCGGCCAGCGCGCGGGCGACACGGCGGCGCACGTCGGTGATGCTCTGTTCGTCGCCCTTGGCGTATTTTTCCAACAGCACTTCGCGGCAAATTTCCTGCTCCGGCAGGTCGGCGGCGGTGTGGGCGGGGCGGGCGGTGGTTTTTTTCACAGAGGGCATCGAAAGGCTCCGGAAGGCATTGGGCGAAGGGTTGAGCACCTGCGGCGTTCGCCCCAGGGCGTGGCATGGAAGGAGCGAAGCATAGTGGATTGTCTGTGCGCTTGCAAGAAGTTTAAAACGTTAAAAATCATTATGTTATGAAATTTTCTAGTAAAAACAAGCGCGTCTAACTACTATATCTAGTAGGTTGTGAAAGCGTGCGCCAAGTGCTTGTGCAGCGGGCGTTTGCCTGCGGACGGGCGGGAAAACGGGGCGCGTATGGACGGTTTTTCGCCGGGGCGTGTTGCGTCGATTCTTCGCGTGCTACGGTGACGGTGCGTAGTCTGTTATATTCGCGGGTTATTTTGACTCTCTGTACGACAAGGAGTTTGTACGCATGGCGGAACAGCCGTTGGTTTGCATTCAGGCGAATCCGGATCCGGGGCTGGTGAGGTTTTTGGCGGCGCTGAACGAGGCGTTGGCGGCGGATGCGCAGCGCGGGCTGGAGTCGACCACCCGCCAGATACGCAAGGCGTTCAGTTCGATGACCGCGAAGTTCGGCCCGCCTTTGGTGGAACTGGCGCGGGTGGAAGATGCGCACTTTCCCGCGCCGCGCCGGATGGTGCCGGTGCGTTGTTACAGCGCCGCGCCAGAGCGCGCCGCGCCCGTATGCGTCTATCTGCACGGCGGCGGCCATCTCGCCGGCAGCGTGGAAGTGTATGACAACATTTGCCGGAAACTGGCGCTGACCAGCGGCGCGCTGGTGGTCTCCGTCGAATACCGTCTGGCGCCTGAAGCGCCCTATCCGGCGGGGCTGAAAGACGCCCGTGCGGTGCTCGCCGGTGTCTTGCCGTGGTTGCGTGCGCAAGGCTGGGCGGTCAATGGCAAACTGTTTCTGGCGGGCGATTCGGCGGGTGGCGCGCTTTCGGCCACGCTGGCTTGCGAGGTTAGCCGCGATGAGGCGCTGCCGCGCCCGGATGGCGTGCTGCTGGTCTATCCCAGTCTGGATTACACGCTCTCGCAGCCTTCGGTAGAGCGCAATGGTCACGGGTTGTTGCTCGAACGCGGGCGCATCGCGTGGTACTTTGACCGCTATCTGCCCGAGGGCAAAGACCGGCGCGCCGCTTCGCCGCTGTTCATGCCGTTTGAGGCGGCGCGGTTTCCGCCTGTGTGGATGGTTACGGCGGGGTTGTGTCCGCTGGTCGACGAGGCGAAACTGTGGCATACGCGGCTGCGCATGGCGGGCGTGGCGGTGGAAGAACTGCACTTTCCGGGCCAGATTCACGCCTATCTGAACCTGCACAAGCTGGTGCCCGATGCCTGTGAAAAGACCTACGCCTCGATGGCGGATTTTATTCGCCGCCATGGCGCGGACGATTGACTGCAAGGATTTGCCATGATGACCCAGCCCGTTTCCCTGCAACCTGTCATTCTTTCTGGCGGCTCTGGCACGCGGCTGTGGCCGCTGTCGCGCGGGCAGTATCCCAAGCAGTTGCTGGCGCTTGATGGCGAGACGACGATGCTGCAACAGACCGCGCTGCGGCTGCGCGGTTTCGCACCGGCGGCGGGGCGCATGGCCGCGCACACGCTGGTGGTGAGCAATGCGGCGTATCGCTTTATCGTCGCCGCCCAGTTGCAGGAAGCGGACGTACCGGCGCAGGTGATGCTGGAACCATGCGGACGCAACACCGCACCGGCGCTGACGCTGGCCGCCTTGCAGGCGCGCGCTGAAAGCGGCGGCGACCCGGTGCTGCTGGTGATGCCGGCGGACCACATTTTGCGCGATGCCGCCGCATTTCGCCGCGCGGTTGAGGCCGCCTTTCCCGCCGCCTGCGCGGGCGCGGTGGTGACGTTCGGCATCACGCCCGAGCGCGCCGAAACAGGGTATGGCTATCTGAAACTGGGCGCGCAACAGGGCGATGGTCTGTTTGATGTCGCCGCCTTTGTGGAAAAACCCGATGCCGCCACTGCCGAACAATGGTGGCGAAGCGGCGAATATCTCTGGAACGGCGGCATTTTCATGCTGCGCGCTTCCGTCTGGCTGAAAGCCATTGGCGCCTGCCAGCCGCGCATTCTGGAGCAGTGCGAAGCGGCCTTTGCCGGTGCGGTGCGCGATTTTGACTTCGTGCGCCTGGAAGAGGCCGCCTTTGCGCAAGCGCCGTCGGATTCCATCGACTACGCGGTGATGGAGCGGCTGACCGGCTCGCACCGCAGCCTGGGCATTGCCGTGCGCGTGGTGCCGCTGACCGGCGCGGGCTGGTCGGATGTCGGCTCGTGGGATGCGCTGTGGGCGCTGGCCGACAAGGACGAGGCGGGCAACGCAGCCTGGGGCGAGGCGGTATTTGAAGGCAGCCGCAACACGCTGGTGCACGCATCTGACCGGCTGGTGGCCTGCCTGGACGTGGACAATCTGGTCGTGGTGGAAACGCCCGATGCCGTGCTGGTGGCGCGGCGCGACACCGCGCAGCGGGTCAAGGATGTGGTCGAGCGCCTGCGTGCGCAAAACCGTCCGCAGGCCGACGCGCACCGCAAGATTCACCGTCCCTGGGGCTATTACGATTCGATTGACCTGGGCGAGCGTTTTCAGGTCAAGCGCATCGTCGTGCATCCGGGCGCGGCGCTCAGTTTGCAGATGCACCATCACCGCGCCGAACACTGGATTGTGGTGCGCGGCACGGCGCGCGTCACCCGTGGCGAAGAGACCTTTTTGCTGGGTGAGAACCAGTCTGCCTACATTCCGCTGGGGGTCACCCACCGGCTGGAAAACCCCGGCAAGGTGGCGCTGGAAATCATCGAAGTGCAGTCGGGCAGCTATCTGGGCGAGGACGACATCGTCCGC
>JAFSWK010000234.1 GCA_017444505.1 Rhodocyclaceae bacterium
AACCGCCAGTGATGGCATCCATGCTTGCGGCCATCGGAGTGTCTGCATAACCTGCCTTGATCGAGAAAATATGGACGGATTTTTTCAGCAGCTCGGCGGAAAGGGTGCGCACAGCAGCTTCCATCGCGGCTTTGGAGGCTGCGTAGGCGGTGAAATGTTTGGAATAGGTGGTGCTGGCCAGCGATGAAATGCCGATGATGCGCATTTCCCCTTCTTTGCGTTTGCCTTTGACAAGTTGGCGCACGCATTCGATAAAGGAAAAGAAATTGACCGTCATCATCGCCTGCGCGGTTTCCGGTTTTAGATCGCTCAAGCGGGAAATGCCGCCTTGCCCCGCGCAATACACCAGCCCGTCGAGCGGGCGTTGAGCAGCGTCCTTGATTTGCTGCATGGCGGGGGCGAGGGCTTCGGGCTGGGCGAGGTCGCAACATTGAATGTGGTGCGTTTGCCCGACCCGCTGCGCCATGTTGCTCAAGGTTTGCTTCAGCGTGGTTTCATTGCGGCCTACGAGGGCGACGGAGGCGCCTTCGCTGGCCAGTTTGATGCAGGCGGCTCGGCCAATGCCGGAAGAGGCGCCGGTGACTACGTAGGTTTTGTCTTGTAGCGTCATGTTTGTTTCGTGTTAAGGAATCGGACGCAACAAGCCTTCTTCGAAGCGGTCGTCTTCCACCAAGAGAATCGGGCTGATGACGGCAGGGCGGATGCGGATGTTGGCAATGCCCCAGGACAGGCCAATGCCGAAGGCGCTGGTGAGCAGGTGAAGCTCTTCGCGTGGGTCATCATGGAAGGCGTCCGAGATGGTCAGCGGCACGCTGGCGCCGTTGGTGTTGGCGTAGCGGTCCAGCGACATGGGCGCCTGTTCGTCGGCAAGGCCGAGCCGTTTGGTCATGGTGCGCACAATCTGTTTGTTGGCTTGGTGCAGGATGACGGCGTCGTATTCTTCCGGACGCTTGCCGGTTTTTTCAGCATAGGTTTTGATGGCGTCGACGACGCGGGTGGTGGCGAAGCTGGTGATTTCCAGCCCGTCCATGTTGGAACGCGGAAACACTTCCACGCCTGCGCTGGTTTGCGCGCGGGGATATTGCCGCCAGAGGTTGCGGTGCCCGGCGAAGGGGTTGTACAGATGTTTGTAGCCTGCGCCATCGCTAAAGAGGGCAATGGCGATTTCCGGCGCGGGCGCGGCGGTTTTTTCCACAATGAGCGCCGAGGTGCCTTCGCCAATCAAAAAACGGTTATCAGCCAGCACGCCAGCAGGATCAGGATAATTAGGCCAGTACACATCGCCGATGATGAGCAGGATGCGGCGCATTTCCGGTTGCTGCAACAGCGAGGCGCACATCGAAAGACTGTAAGGAAAGCTGGAACAACCCAGCGGGATGTCGAAGGCCAGCGTGTCTTCGCGCATCCCCAGCCGGTAGTGCATGAGGTGGGCGTTGGTGGTGGCGGCGTTGAAGTCCGGCGTCTGCGTGGCGAAGACGACGCCGTCCAGATCGGCGGCGGTGAGCGAACACATTTCCAGCGCCTTGCGGGCGGCGGCAAAGCCGGTGTCCAGGCAGGTTTGCTCGGTGAGGGAAATATGGCGCGACTGGATGCCGATCTGTTTGACGTAGGTTTTCGTCTGGCGATCTTTCTCGGCATCTTCCGGAATGTGAATGCACTGCCGGTGCGCGGGCACGGCGGTGACCAGGGAGGCGATGCGGATGTTGTCGTACTTTAGAACCGGCATGGGAGAAATCCTTTCGCGCGCGTCGGCGGGGTGGGCGCTTATTTTTCCATGGTGTTGAGAATGTCCTGCACGGTTTTGAAGGCGCGGATTTCGGCGCCGGTGACGTTTTTGCCAAAGTCATCGGTCATCATCACGACGTAAGAGAGGGCTGCGAGCGAATCCCATTCTTCGATTTCTTCCAGCGACATTTCCGGGCGCAGCGTGCCGGCGTCCAGTTCCATGATGTCTTCAAGTTTGGCGAGTTTTTCCTTGATGTCCATGAGGTTTCTCCTTGTTTGTCAAGATTGTGGAGGGTAACGATGCGCGCCCTGACCGGGGTGTTCGATCAGTTCGCAAAAATCAAGCCCGCCCAGCGAGCCGCAGGCGGCGGCCAGCGACAGCCCCGCGCCGAAGGCAGAGAGGCAGACGGGGAATTTGTCTGCCAGCAGTTTGTCTTTCAGGTTGAAGGCGATATTGACCGGGATGGTGCAGGATGAAGAATTGCCGAAGTTTTCTACCACGTTGTTGAAAAGACGTTCGCGCGGCACGGGAATCATGTCAGCCAGTTTTTCGAGCATGAAGCGGTTGGGCTGGTGGGTGAGATGATACGCAATGTCTTCCACCGCTACGCCTGCGTATTCGCAGACTTCACGAATCAGCGGCGGGACTTGATTCATGACGAACTGGAAGACGGCTGTGCCGTCCATATACAAATCGTTCAAACTGCGGAAGTTGCCCATTTCGTCTTGCTGCACTTCGGCGGTTTGTGCGCTGTAGGGCATCCGCATCCGCCCGGCGGGGGTGAGCAGGGCGGCGCGGTGTGCGCCGTCGTGGTGAAAGACGAAGTGAAAGCCGTCTTCGGGCGATTGGCTGCGGCAGATGAGGGCGACACCGGCGGCGTCGCCCACCAGCGGGTAGGTGTTGCGGTCACGCATGTTGGCGTAGCAGGCGCCGGTTTCCGCAGTAATCAGCGCGATTTTTTGCGCGCCTGCGGCAATCATGGTGCTGGCGGCATAGAGGCCGGAAATGAAGCCGGTGCAGTTTTCGTACAAGTCGACGCAGTGCGTGTCGCCGGACAGCCCAAGCTGGCCGTGAATGACTTTGCTGTTGCCGGGAATGGGGTGGTCGGCGGTTTGCGAGACGACAATGATGGCGTCGAGGTCTTCGCGCGCGAGTTTGCCAGTGTGAAAAAGATAATCCAGCGTGTAGGAGGCGAGGTCGCAGGGGGTGGTGGCGGGGTCGGAAATGCGGTGTTCCTTGAAGCCCATTACCTTGCCGAGCCGGATGGACGATTTTTCAGGGAAGGGAAATTCCTTGAGTTCGTCGGCAAACCGTGAGACGCGCGCCGGCACGGTGGCACAAATGCCCTGGATGGTGACGCTGGGGATAAAGGATTTCATGGTTTGCGTGCTCCTGAATGGTCTGTGTTCGCAATCATGCTTTTCCGGTCTCGGTCCAGCGCTGCATGAAGCGTTTATACATGGCTTCCAGCCTGCGGGTATTGCCTGCGTAATCCATGACGAGGGAGGCGCGCATACGGTCGCGCATGGTTTCGCGCAGTTCTTTGAGGCGGGCGCGGTTCTGGTTCAGGGTTTGCACAATCTGGATGTATTCCTCCGGGCTGTGGGCGACGAGTTCAGGCAGGCCGAGACCGGCGAGGATGTCGCGCCCGCTGGATACGGAGTTGCTGGGCAGGTGGAGCGTGACGGTGGGCACGCCCGCCCAGGCGGCGTGGAAGGTGGTGGTGCCGCCGTTGTAGGGCCAGGGGTCGAGGTTGATGTCGATGAGGTCAAACAGTTTCAGGTATTTGGCCAGCGGCTGGCGTTCCACAAAGACGAGGCGTTCGGCAAAGTTTTGCTCGCCGGCCAGGTTGAGGGTGGCGACGATTTTTTGCTGGAACAGGGGCTGTGAAGCATCCTTGGTGACAATAATCAGGACGGCATCAGGCACCGCATTGAGGATGTGCGCCCAGACGGCGAGCACTTCGTCACTGACCTTGTTGAAATCGTTGAAGGCGCCCAGCGTCAGGTGGCCGTTGTCCAGATACGGCGGCGGGGCGACTTCTGCCGGTGCGCGCTCTTCGGGTACCCAGACGCCGACGCTGCCATCGGATTTTTCCGTGTAATACTGCCGTTCGTTTTCGGGAATGTGGTAGAGGCGATAGTCCATTTCCCGTAACCCGGTGCTGCCGGGGTTGCCAATCCAGGTGCATTGCACGGGGGCGGCGCGCATTCCAAAAACGGGCAGGCGGTTGCGGTAGGTGTGGCCGGAGAGGTCGACGAGGATGTCGATGCGCTCGCGCCGGATGAGGTTCCACATGGCCTCGTCATCCAGTTCGCGCACGTCAAACCAGTGGTCAAAAAAGGGTTTGAGCTTTTCGGTCATGAAGTCTTCGGGGGTCATCGAGAAGGCGTAGACCTCGAATTCTTCGTGGTTGTGATGGCGCAGGATGGGTTCGATGAAGTAGTAGACGGAATGGCTGCAAAAATCGCCTGAAACATAGCCGAGCTTGAGCCTGCGCCCGTCATAAGGCGTGTTTTTGAAGGGCACGGGCGAGGGACGGTCGTAAATTTCGCCGTATTTCCGGCAGGCTGCAAAGACTTGCTGCTTGTCCTTGATGAAACGCTGCATGAAAAAAATCATGCTGCCGCGCACCAGCGGGTTTTCCTTGCGTTTCAGCCCCGCTTCGTAAGCGCGCAGGGCAGCGGGTACGTTGCCTTGCGAGGCGTGCAGGCTGGCCAGATTGCCCCAGGCTTCGACCATGTCGGGGTCAATTTCGACGGCGCGGCAAAACGCTTGGGCAGCATCGTCGGGGGTGGCGATGTGCTGGGCGGCGATGCCGTAGAGGTTCCACATGTGGGCGTCTTTCGGGTCGTGCAGCAGGCATTTGCCCGCCTCTTCCAGCACGACTTCGTATTCCTTGTTTTCGACCAGCTTTTTGGCCACGAGGAAAAATTCCAGCCGCTGCTTCTGCGCCAGCAGTTCCTGCGTGGGACGGACAATGGCCGGACGCACGACGGTCTTCTTTTTCCGGGGCTTGCTGGTCTTGGTTTTGCTCATCGTGTATTGACAGGGATGGGAGAGAAGGTGGCCGATTGTGCGGCAAGCAGGCGTTTATGTGTTAACGGCCATTTCGTGGGGAAGTTGAGTGCGGGCAGATTCGGGGCGGCGCTTGATATTCATCAAGGTGCGCGGCGTTCAATCGGGCTGCGCGGGCGGGTGGGCGAGGGTTTCGGGGCGCAACATGCGCCGACGCATCCGCAGGTTGAGCAGTTCGACCATGACAGAAAAGGCCATGGCGAAGTAGATATAGCCTTTCGGCACATGATGGCCGCAGCCTTCGGCAATCAGCACTACGCCCACGACCATGAGGAAGGAAAGCGCCAGCATCTTGACCGTGGGGTGGCCAGAGACAAAATTGCCGATGGCTTCCGCCGCGACCATCATCAGGGAGACCGAGACGACTACGGCGGCAATCATGACGGGCAGATGGCTGACCATGCCCACGGCGGTGATGATGGAATCGAGCGAGAAAACGAGGTCAATGACAATAATCTGCGTAATGACTGCGCCAAAGCTGGCCACGGCGGGCGATTCTTCGGCGGCTTCTTCGCCGGTGATGAGGTGGTGAATTTCGCCAGTGCTTTTCCAGACCAGAAAAACGCCGCCGGCAATGAGGATGAGGTCGCGCGCGCCGAAGTCGTGGCCGAACAGGGAAAACAGCGGCGTGGTGAGCCGCGTCATCCAGACCAGCAGGCTGAGTAGCGCGATGCGCATGAACATGGCCAGAAACAGCCCGAGGCGGCGCGCCAGTTTGCGCTGTTCAGCGCGCAGGCGGTCGACCAGGATGGAAATGAAAATGATGTTGTCGATGCCCAGCACCAGTTCCAGCGCGGTGAGGGTGAGAAAGGCGACGATGAGTTCGGGGGTGAAGAGTTCAGCCATGATGACAAACTTATAAACCAGCAAGTGTTTTGATGTGGACGGCGGCAGAGCGCGCCAGCGCGGAGAGCGCATAGCCGCCTTCGAGCATGGAGACGATGCGCTGGTGCCCGCAGTCGCGGCAGACGGCCAGCAGTTGTTCGGTCAGCCAGGCGTAGTCGGCGTCGACCAGCGCGCACGAGCCGATGTCGTCTTCATAGTGGGCGCCGAAACCGGCGCTGATGAAGAGCATTTGCGGGCGGTGTGCGCGCAGTGCCGGCAGTATCTGTTCGGTGACGAGCGTGCGGAAGGCGTCGCTGCGCAGACCGGCGGCGACCGGAATGTTGCGCATGTTCGGGGCGGCCTTGCCGATGCCGCTGTACGGGAAAAGCGGATGCTGGAAGAAGCCGGTCATCAGCACGCGGGCGTCGTTCTGGAAAATGTCTTCTGTGCCGTTGCCGTGATGCACGTCGAAATCGACGATGGCGACCCGTTCCAGCCCGTGCGCGTCCAGCGCGTGCGCGCAGGCGATGGCGACGTTGTTGAGAAAGCAGAAGCCCATGGCGTTTTCGCGTCCGGCGTGGTGACCGGGCGGGCGCACGGCGCAAAAGGCGTTGTCGATTTCACCGGCCAGGATGCGGTCGACGGCCAGTACGCCGCTGCCTGCGGCAAGCCGCATACAGCGCGGCGTGTGCGGGTTCATGGCGGTGTCGGGGTCGAGATGGTAGAGGCCGCTGGCGGGCGCGTGCGCGAGGAGTTCGTCGTAGTAGGCGCGGGTGTGCACGCGCAGGATTTGTTCCGGCGTGGCCTCAATCGCGTCATGGGTGGCCAGTTGCGCCATGATGCCGCTGGCGTGCAGGTGGTTCTGGATGGCGGCGAGACGTTCGGGGTTGTCGGGGTGGGGGCGACCCATGTCGTGCAGACGAAAATCGGCATGGGTGATGTATGCAGTGCGGGGCATGGGGCGTTTCGTTGCAGTACGGGTTTTGTTTTCGCCTATTATTATCGCCGTTCAAGGCTGTTTTTAAAACGGGAAAAAAGGATTTGCGATGATGACGGAAGATGCGCGCGGACGCTTTCCGGCATTGCTGGCGCAGGCGGGCACGGTGGTACTGGGCAAGGAGGAGACATTGCG
>JAFSWK010000235.1 GCA_017444505.1 Rhodocyclaceae bacterium
ACGGCGTAGCTGTTGCTATCCTTCACACGCGGCAAATCCGCATCCGGCGAGGGGCGCTGTTCGCCCGAGGCCCAGCGCAGGTAGGTCCGATTCGGCTCAAAGCGCATGGTGTTCAGGGGCAGGGGCCTGGAAGAGTCGTACCACATGCGCCCGCCGTAGGCATGGCCGCCGGGGTAGTAGAGAAGGGACCAGTAGGTGCGAAGTGGCCGTACAGACTCTACCTGCTCGCTTTGGGTCGTGCTGATGGAGGGCGGCAGGTTGTAGCGGTCGATTTTGTCGTTCAGATCGTCCGGCATGAAGGCTTTGGTCATGGAAGAAGAGTCATCCAGAACAAAGAGTACGTTCGGCGCCATGCCGGTGCCGCGGCCAATCGGCTCTTGCGCAACAGGCACGGACAAATCCAGCCCTTGCACCTCGGCGTGAGCGACGGAGACCAGCCCGGTGGCGGTGCAGCCGAGGGTGAGCAGGGTGCGGGCGAGAATGGAAAGGCGGGGCGTGTGGATATGCATGGTTATCGAATCCTCTTGTATGACTGACCGGGGTGGCAGTCGTCTCGGTGATGCGACGGTTGGCTTGCTGCCACGGTTGCGCAGGTGAAACGAAATGACACAGCACGCGGCAATTTTTAACCGTGGCGCGATTCTGGCGCAAAGGCAAATACTTGCAGATAGTCCTTGCCTCCATCCCCGAAAAAGGGCGACGAACGGTTCAATTTTGCTGACGAATGGTTACGTTACGTCGTGTAGCGACAAACAAAGTAACGTTTCGACGCCCCGCCCACCCGCGCCGGACGAGTGATGCCGCCAGCGCCGTCGGTTTTTGTATGCGCGATGCGCTTGGTGCGAAGAAAAAAAACGGAACCCTTGCGGGTTCCGTTTTGTATTGCGATGCGCGGGGCGTTGCTTAGGGCGCGTCGTCGTAGCGCAGTTCCGTCCAGGTGTGCATGGTCGGCGGCGTGCCTTCGGGGTCGGGCGGCAGGCAGACGCGCACGCCGCGGCTATCGAGCGCGCAGGTTTGCGTGGATTCGATGGCGTTCGGTTTGCCCGAAACCCCGGGGGGGTTGCCGCCGCTGACGGCGGCGCCGCCTTTCGTGCGCCGTTCCTGCACGATGAGGATGGAGCCGGAAAGCTCGCCCGTGCCGAAGCCCAGGCCGACGATGGGCAGCGCGCCGCCGGTCGCGCTGCCGCTGGTCGCGCCGGCGCTGGAGCCGGTGAACAGGTCCTCGTCGTCAACCTTGCCGTCGTTATTGACGTCGATGTTGGTTTTGTGCGCACCATCGGGCGAGACGGCGCCGGTGAAGGGGTCGAGCACCATCAGGCGGGAGGTGGCTTCCAGCCCGTCGCAGCTTGGCTCAGGCTTGATGGAGAAGTTCATCTGCCCGACCAGATAGCCGTTGCGGATGCGGTTTTGCAGCATCATGTAGCCCGGCGTGGCGGCGTCCGCGCTCTGGTTGAGCGGAATCTTCCAGCCTTTCTTGCCGTCCATGTCGCCGGCGACGGCGTAGTTCATGACCACGGCGTCGGTGGTTTCGTTATCCGTGCTGGCGCGGCGGAAGTTGCGGATGACTTCGTAGCGGCGTTCGACCAGTTCGTTGTCCTTGACCTCAGCGTCCGTATCCTGAATGCCGTACCAGGTGCGCACGCTTTGGGTGTCGATGAGGTCGGCATCAGTGAGCGCGCGCCCCGCGCCGAAGAAGAGCCAGCGCACGCCGCTCTTGTCGGTGGTGCTGGTCAGCGGTGCGGTGATGGGCTGCGGCGCACGGAAGAGACGGGCATAGCGCGCATTACCGGGACTGGCGCCGAGGTTGGAAACCTTCCACACGTTGCCGGCCAGGTCGCCCGCATAGACGGTGTCGGCATAGCCGTCGTGGTCGGCGTCGACCACGTGCAGGCCGAGGATGCCCGCTTTGTTGGCGGCGGCCATTTCCGTGCTTTGCAGCGTGATGACGCCGCCGGTTTCCAGATCAATTTGCAGGATGGCGGACTTCGATTCGGTTTTCGACTGGTTCGGCCCGGAGCCGATGAAGACAGACCATTTGCCGTCGGCTACCGGGGCGATAACCGGACGACCCATGGTTTGCCCCATTTCCGGAGTGCTGACTTCCCAGAGCAGCTTGGGCTGGGTGGGGTCGGTGACGTCCAGCGCGAAGACGGCAGGGTCGGCCTCGCTGTCTGCGGCGCCGGCTGCGCCCATTGAGCCGACCAGCACGGTTTTCCACTCATTGCCCAGCTTGACTTCGGAATAGTTCAATTCGCCGTCGAGCAGGAAACGCTGCTTGGTTTCAAAAGGCGGACGGGTGAAGTCGCGCATGTTTTTGTTGACCGCCGCAGCCGGGATGAAGGCGAAGAGTTCGTCGCCAGGTTCGTAGGTGCGCGTGGTGCCTTTGCCGTCTGCAATGACGGTGAGCGCGCGCCGTTCAGTGATGATGGCGTGCACCATGCCGTCGTTGGCGGCGGCGTAAAGGATGCGCGGGCGGTCTTTGTGGGCTTCCTGGAACGCCTTGTAGCCGCTCAGCGTGGAAGAAAGCTCGGTGCGGATGTCTTCGGGCGCGCCGATGAAGGTGGGCGAACCATGCACAATCATGCCCAGCACGTTGCGGCTGCCGCCATCCATCTCTGCGCGCGTGCGCCATTTTTGTTCGGATGGATCAACGGTGTCCGGGTCTGCGATGGGTTGGCTGTCCAAGGTGTAATCGCCGCGCAAATAGCGCACGGTGTCTTTGCCCAGTTGTTCCTTGCCGTTGGCCAGCGCGCGTTTTTGCGTGGAGGACAGGTTGTCCCATTCGAAGGGGAGCACTTGCACGCCATTGTTGACGAAGATGTTGCGCGCCGAACCCGGTACACCATCTTTGCCCTTGCCCGATACGACCAGGCGTTTGCTGACGTCCCAGGCGGCGTTGTCATCGCTGCACACGGTGCCCAGTTTGCAGGCTTGCAGCGTGGAAGACAGCGAAGAGGCGCTATACGTGGCGCTGAATTGCAGGATGTTGCTAGAATCGACATCGTCAAACAGATAGGCGCTGGCCGCTGCCGTCGAGCCGGGGCCGGAACCCGAGTTGGCTTCGCCGAGAATGGTTTTCAGTGCGTGCGAAAGTTGGGCGCTATCGTTGGCGGTGAAATACTGGCCACGGCCATTGACGGTGGCGTGCCAGAGGTCTTCCATGACGCCTTGTATTGTGCCGTTGTTGTGGTTCGTCCAGAAGGCGCGCTCCGCGCCCGGCATCCCCGGCGGGATGCCGTTCTCCAGCACCTGACCTTCGCCGAAGGAAATGGCGTAGGTGCGCATGTGCTGCCAGAAGGCGGGGTCGTTGCCGGTGATGGGTACGTTGTTTTTGCCGGCTTCGGTATCGTTTTCGGGCACCAAATCCCGCTTCCAGTAGTACATGGCAACGTCGGCCAGTGTGTTGGAATACGCCTTGCCCGCCCCGTCGCGGAAGGGGGCGGCAGGTTCGTATTTATAGTGCCGCAGGCCGTTGGCGCTGACGATGGTCTCGCCGGACGTGCCGTCTACGTTGCCCCAGTTTTTTGATTGTTCCTTGAAGTAGGCACCGTCGGTCAGCAGGAGGGCGAGGTTCTGGCGGCAGGAAAGGGTTTTTTTGCCTTTGTAGGGGCTGTCGCTGGAGGTGGTGTCGCTGAAATACTGGCCTGCGGTGTGCAGCGCGGTGCGCAGCGCGGTGATGACTTGCACCCCGGAGTTGACGCGGGAATTCATGATCTGCTGGGTCAGCGTGCTACGGTTTGCACGGGTGAGCAGACCGTCATCCGTGTTGACCGGAATGCGGTGCAGGATGGGCAGGGGAGTGGTGGAGGGCGTGATGTCGCAGGCGGTTTTGTCGGGCGGAGGATTAACCGTGCAGTTTCCGAGCTTGTTGCTGGTCTTGGTCATCGTGGGGTGCAGCGTGGTGTAACCCGCGCGCAGGTCTTCGCCCCGTTCGGCAATGGTTTCCAGCAGCGCGCCGCGCGCCAGCGCCTGACGGCTGTTGTGATAGAAGAGGAAGTTCCAGTAGTTTTTGAACAATTCCGCAGGCAGGATGCGGCGGGTGACTTTGCCATCCTTGTCGAGGAAGACGAAAGGCGTGTTCTTCGGCCAGGGTCTGGATTTGCCGAAGTCCCGGGTAATCTGGGAATCTTCGTGTACGTCGTTCAGCGGGTCGTTCGGGTTATTCGGGTCGTACTTCACGCCGGAAATTTCGGTGTTCCAGAGGCCGTATTGTTTGTTGAGCGCGAAGGTGATTTTGAAATATTGGGTTTCGTCGGAGGGGTCATCCGTGCCGCCGTACTTCGATTTGATGAACTGCTCGTTGGCACGCATGATGTAGAGCGGCGGCAGCACGCCAGAGGTGTGCAGCCCCGTGCTGGGGTTGTTGAAATCCTTGGTGTCCCTGAGATCCGTCATGGATCGGTGGTGATTCACCCACCAGCGCACGGTGTAGCCGTTGTAGCCGTCGTTGCCCTCGGGGTCGCTGCGGTATTTTTCACCAAAGTATTTTTTGTCTTTGGTGTTTTTGTAGTAGACCACTTCGTCGTGCAGCCAGAGGCGGGTGCGGCGGGTCTCCCCCGGGCTGTCGGGCAGGCCGACGGCTGCATCAAGCAGGTCTCTGGCGGAGTCTTGTACGCGCGGGAAGTCTGCATTCGGCGAGGGACGGGGTTCGCCCGTGGGCCAGGGC
>JAFSWK010000236.1 GCA_017444505.1 Rhodocyclaceae bacterium
AAAAACCCCGACGTGCCCGAGCTTGTGCGCGGCAACACCGGGCGCGTCAAGGGTCATCTCGTCGCCCTGCTCACGCTCATGAAAGGCCAGCCGCTGGCCTACAACAAAGACAATCAGGAAGACAAGGAACCGCTGTTCGACACCGCCGACACCGTCATCGACACCCTGCGCATCTACGCCGACATGGTCGGCGGCATCCGCGTGCGCGCGGAAAACATGCGCGCCGCGCTGCGGCAAGGCTTCGCCACCGCCACCGACCTGGCGGATTATCTGGTGAAAAAAGGCTTGCCCTTCCGCGACGCCCACGAAGCCGTCGCCCGCGCCGTGCGCGCCTGCGAAGCGCGCGGCTGCGACCTGGCCGAACTGCCGCTGGACGAACTGCGCGCCTTCTCGCCGCTGATTGGCGACGAGGTGCTTGAAGTGCTCAAAATCGAAGGCTCACTGGCCGCCCGCAACCACACCGGCGGCACCGCGCCTGCCGCCGTTCGCCAGGCTATCGCCTGCGCGCGCGAAAAGCTGAAATAAGCGGGGCAGGGCGCGTTTGGAAAAGTTTGACGGGATGCGGGTTAATGAATGGTCTGCCATGCCCGCCGCGGGCGGCAAAAGGCAGCCGAAATTTCAGGCAAACAGGCGGCGAATATGTTGCCGGTAATTGGCAATATATTGCTCCACCTGCGGGTTTTTAATGACGTCATTGCACATAAAGGTGGGCAAAGGCGACATGCCAATGAACTGCATGGCCTTGTGCAGGTGGAAATAGACCATGTCCACGCCCCGCGCTTCAAAAAATTCGCCTTTTTCGGTGAAGGCTTCCCGCGGCGCATTCCATGTGACGGAGAACATGTATTTTTTATTTTTCAACAAGCCGCCCGTGCCATAACCGTGCGCGGGGTCTTCGTGATGTCGTCCATCGCCGCCTAGAAATTTTCCGTCGCTGGCAATGAATACTTCGTCAATATATTTTTTCACAATCCACGGCTCTCCCATCCACCACGCGGGCATTTGCCAGATGATGACGTCGGTTGCCATGATTTTGGCCACTTCCTGCGCGATGTCATAACCATCTTCAATTCTGGTTTCAAAAACTTCCTTACCCAGTTATTGTAATTCTTCTTTGGCAACCCCATGCAGCGTGGCATTGAGCTTCGCGCCAGAAGTGGCAAAAACTTTCGCGCCGTTAATCAGTAAAACACTGTTCATGATCCGGATTCCAGTAAGAAATAATGCAATGCGCCCACAAGAAGCGCCATGATCGGCAACGCGCGGGCAAATGCAAAGCCCGCCCGCACGCATAAAAAAGCCTGCCGACTTGAAGAAGCCGGCAGGTTTTGCGAGGAAATTTACCAGCGGCAGGTCAGAAGGGCTTCTGGCCAATAATATTGCCGCGCGGATTGTAGCGGCAGGTCATGAAAGCCCAGCTACCGCAGCGAGCATAGCCGCAGCCCACTTCGGTCGTGCCCTTCCAGACAATCTGGGTATAGTGACCGTATTTGTTGAAGGACGCATCTGCGCTAATGGGTTGGCCGTTGTAGTATTTGCGTTCCTCCACCCAGTAGTTGACGCCGTCTGCGACGCTGTATCCGCCCGGAGTGCCCCAGAACAGGTTTTCGCCGTGGGAAATGCCGCTGGCGTGCGCCAAGGTGCATTTTTTGGAATGCTCAAGAGCCTGGCTGGCGAGGGTGTCGTTCCATTTGAGGGCGGGCAGGCCGGCATTTTCCGCAGCGCGCGCATCGTTATGCGCCTTGAGGATGGCGCATTTTTCCGCCTGCGTAACCGGCTGCGTGGTGCTCATCTTGCCGGGGTTGCCGACGTTGGCGCAGGGGTCGGACGGATTGACCGGCGTGCTGGCGGCGGCGACATTCAGGTTGCGCGTAAAGTAGTCGCCGGTTTCAACCACGGTCAGGCGCACGGAAATCTTGCCGCCGGCAGCCGGAGTGATGACAAACGAGCCGGAGCCATTGCTGATGGTGGTGGCAATTTTCTGCGCGCCATTCGAGAACGTGCCTTGAACGTTGCCGTTGTAGTGGACGATGGAAACATCCACCGCGCGCGAGCCGGACAGAGGCTTGCCGTCATCATAGATGGTGAAGCGCACGGTGTTCGCCTCGCCCGCTTTCAGGGCGGCGTTGGCAGCGCCGTTGACGCTGTCGATGGTGGCGTTGTCCGGCGTGATGGCGGGAGAGGGCGTGGGACTCGGCTGGACAGAGCTGCACCGGGAATCATTCGGATTGGCGGCGCAGTATTCCGCGATTTCCTGCTCGGTGCAGGCAGAAAGAGAAAACGCGACAGCCGCCGCCAGCAGGGGAAGGGAGGGTTTGAAATCCATATGTGACTCCTTTATGGGGTGAAAGACAATGCGCATCAAAGCCGCGCTACGGTGAATTGACTGCCCCGGTGCGTGGCGGGCGGTGTAGCGGTGATGCCCGCTGGCAGGCGACTTTCTTGGTGTTGTTATGCGCGTTGCCGGTAACAGTCAAGTCTCACGATTGTAACGCGCTGTAAGCAAGAAGTCAAGAGCGGGGCGAGGCGCGGGAGGCAAATTTTTGTCGACCCACTGTGCCTGGCCACTTTGTGTTTTATCAGACATACAATCCGCGCAGCACTTCTCTGGTCAATCTGGCGCGCATACGGCCAAGGCATGAACACGATTTTCATTGTTCTCCCCATACTGACGGTGTTGATGTTCGACCTCGGGCTGATTTTGCACCCGGGCGATTTCCGGCTGTTTTTGCATCGCCCGCGTCCGCTGCTGGCGGGGCTGCTTGGGCAAATTGTTTTGCTGCCCGTCATCGCCTGGGCGGTGGCGTGGGTGTTTCAGCCTGAACCGCTGTTTTTCATCGGCCTCATGCTCATCGCGTGCAGCCCGGGCGGCAGTTCCAGCAACGTCTTTTCGATGCTAGCACGCGGCGACGTGGCTTTGTCCGTATTGCTGACGGCGGCCAGCAGCATCATTACGCTGTTTACTGTGCCGCTCATCATGGCGTGGGTCACGCACGCGGCGGGCGCGCAAACCGGCGTGCGCCTGCCGGTGGGCAACCTGCTGGTGCAAAACCTGCTTTTCATGGCCGTGCCGATTGTCGCGGGCGTGTGCCTTGCGGCGCGGCGCGCGCAGCTTGCCGCGCGCATTCATCAGGTGTTGAAGCGGCTGGCGTTTCCCTTGCTGCTGTTTTTGGCTGCGGTGTTTTTCGTGCAGCACCGCGCCGCCATCGTGCAACACTTTCCTTCGCTGGGCGCTGCCGTGGCGGTGCTGATTTTGCTGGCGATGGGGGCGGGCGCCGCTCTTTCGCGTGCGCTGCACCTTGCCGGACGCGAACGGCGCACCATCGTCATCGAAATCGGGATGCAAAACGCTGCCCAGGCCATCGCCGTAGCCGCAAGCCCGCTGGTCTTCAACAATGAAACCATCGCCATCCCGGCGATTGTGTATGCGCTGATGATGAACGTGATTTTGTTGAGCTACGTTGCCGTGCTTGCACGAACCGCGCCGGACTGAAAAACGATGTCAGGCGGCCTTTTGCAGCATGAAGTCTACGTGCACCGCTTCATAGGGAAAGTGCAGCTTGCCGTCAGCGGTTTTGTCGACCAGCCCGCACAGCACCAGCGCCTGCGCATCCGAGTGCACGCCTTTGACATCGCGCCCGACGCGCCGCGCCAGTTCGCACACGCCCAGCGGCCCTGCGCCCGTGAGTGCGTTGAGCACACGCCAGCGCCCGGGCGTGAGCGTGCGCGCCATCGCTTCTGCCGACGGGAATGTGTATTGGGGCGAACCTGTTGCCCTCGACGGGTTTTCAGCGGCAGCCAGCGCCGCGCGGCGCACATCTTCAAAGTTGCCGATGTTGATGGTCAGGATGGTCGTATCCATAGCTTGCTCACTCCATTTTTGCCACCAGCGACCAGAAATCATCCAGCAGCGCATCCAGCGTGGAAAAGCGGTAAGGCACTTCCGGTCCGTGTAGGTGATAGTGGTCGCCTTTGCCTCGCTCATTGTCAAAACGCAGCACACACTGCCCGTCCGCAACACAGACCAGCCGGTACTTGTACAGATGCACAGACGGCGCAACAGGCGCGCTTACCTGCCAAATCACGATTTCGGCAAAGCGGCGCTCATCAATGTACAACCGCCGTCTGTAAATGAGCCGCGCGTTCATGTTGTAAATTATACAACGCACTGCATACCATCGCCCACAACAGGTCTGCCAGAATGAAAAATGGCAACGCCGAACAAGCGCATAAAAGAAAACCCCGCGCCGGAGAGGGCGCGGGGTGCAATGGTGTGTGTGAGGAGACGGAGCCTGTCTTGGCGGAAACGGAGGGATTCGAACCCTCGATACCGGTTTATGCCGGTATGCTCCCTTAGCAGGGGAGTGCCTTCGACCTCTCGGCCACGT
Organism: Rhodocyclaceae bacterium; assembly: GCA_017444505.1. Lineage (GTDB taxonomy): Bacteria > Pseudomonadota > Gammaproteobacteria > Burkholderiales > Rhodocyclaceae > JAFZMK01. The sequence goes on from JAFSWK010000236.1 coordinate 4,389, forward strand.
TTCCGGATTCGGAGCGGGTTCCCTGAAACTTGCGGATGGTGGGCGGTACTGGGATCGAACCAGTGACCCCTGCCGTGTGAAGGCAGTGCTCTACCGCTGAGCTAACCGCCCGTCCGAAAGAGGGAGGATTGTAAGTAGGCGGGGAGTTTGCGTCAAGGGAGGCGCAAACGCAAATGCGGCAGTTTTTCACTGCCGCATTTTTGCGAAGTTCGCCCGCGGAACTTAGTGCGCGGGGGCGGATTCCGCCGCGGGCTGCTGCGTGTTGGAAGATTCCATGCGTTCCAGCGCGTCCAGCACGCCCATCGAGGCTTTTTCCATTTCGGTCACCGCTTCGACCACGGCGCGGCCATCGCCCGCAGCGTGCGCGCGAAGGGCTTTCTGGGCGCAGCCGTGCACGAGCTGGTGCGGCGCTTCAATGTCGCGATAGCCCGGCAGGGCGGAATAGCGCTGTTTGCCTTCGCCGCTGTAATACCATTTGCCGAGACGACATTCGGAATGCGAGGCGAATTTGCTTTCGTCGTCATCGATCAACCCCAGCAGCGCCTGATAGACGCGGAATTTGAAGATGAGGTGGTCGACCTTGACCAGCTCGCAGAAACCGCGCAGGGCGCGCAATTCGGAGGCCTTCTCGATATTGGAGAACCGATCCACCAGGCCGCGCATGGTTGTGGCGGCATGTTGGCCATTCTGGCTGGAGCCGGACGCCCGATCGGCCAGTTTGGCCATCTGGTCGCGGCTCTCGCCGCTATCGGTGCGGATGAGATGCACCAGACTGGCGATTTCAGAGGTGGCGTTGGCGGTGCGTTCGGCCAGTTTGCGCACCTCGTCGGCCACCACCGCGAACCCGCGCCCGGCCTCGCCCGCGCGCGCCGCTTCAATGGCGGCGTTGAGCGCCAGCAGGTTGGTTTGATCGGCAATGTCTTTAATCAACTGGAGAATGCCGCCGACTTGCTGGGCGCGCTCATCGAGCTTGCCGACCTTTTCCGCTGCGTGTGAGGAATCATCCGCCAGTTGTGTGAGGTCGACCGCGATGCCGTCAATCGCCCCGCCGCTGTCGCGGCAGATCTGGCCGGCCTCGGCAGCGCGGGCCTGGGCTTCCAGCATGGAAGTCGCCAGATCCGAAAGCGAGCTTTGCGTGCTCGTCAGCGATTGCGAAAACAGCGACAGGTTGGCGAGCAAATCCGTCATGTTCTGGCTGCCGGCGCTGTTTTCATGCGCGTGCTTTTCCGCTTCTTCGGCGCGCGCGCGCGCTTCGGCAAGCTGGGCGTTCTTGCGTTCCAGTTCAGAGCGCAATTTGAGAATTTCCTGAGAATGATCGTTATCTTTATTTCCAAACAGCATGATGGCCTCTCCAGCAATGCAAATCCGTCGAAAATGCTCCGTGCCTTTCAGCCTCGAGAGCGCGCATACAAACCCTACAAAGTGCGTGCAATTCTACCTGAACCCCCGCGCAAATACAGAGGAATGCGCAGCCGATACGGTATTTTTTCACACGTACTTATCGCGTTTGCGCCCATATCCTGCCCGCGCGCCTCGCAAATGAATCATTCACCATCAAAACCAAAACCCTGCGCGCGCGCCGCGGGACCGACCTGCGGGAAATAGACGCGGCTGTACGCGGCGGCCAGCGAGGCACTCCACGCTTCGCCGTCGGCGCGGCCAATCTGCTGCCAGTGCTGGCACAAGACGGCGTCGTATTCGGCAATGTCCTGCGGCAGACGGGCGGCGTCGTAGCGTTCTGCATGGGCAAAGCTGGCCAGCGGCAAACGCGGTTTGCAGCAGCCTTCTTCGGCGGCATAGCCCAGCGTGAGGCCGACCAGCGGGAAGGTGAGTTTGGGCAAACCCAGCAAATCAATCATCGCCTGCGGGTCGCGCCGGATGCCGCCAATGGGCACGACACCCAGCCCGACGGCGTGCGCGGCAGTCATCAGGTTGCCCAAAACGATGCCGACATCGACGGCGGCGGTGGCAAAGCCTTCCACGCTGCTGTGCACGGTTTGCTGCGCGCCGCCTGCGGCCACGCCGAGGCTGGTTTTGTATTGGTCGGCAACAATGGCGATGAACACCGGCGCTTGCGCCACCCATGCCTGATTTCCGGCGATTTCGGCAATGCGCGCGCGGCGCGCGGCATCTTGCACCACAACAAGCGAGACTTGCTGGCTGTTCATCGAGCCGGGCGCGCGCCAGGCAGCGCGCAGCACGGCGTCCAGCACGTCGGGCGGCACGGGTTTTTCTTGATAGCGGCGGATGCTGCGGTGTTGCAGCATCAGGTCGAGCGTGGCGTTATTGTTCATCATGCGGCTCCGGAAAAGATTGCGGGAAAACGCGCACAGTATGCCAGAGGCGGCGCGGCGTGCGCGCCGCTGGCCGGTGGCGTGCATAATGCGGCTTTTCCGCGCGCATTCTCCGTCATGCCTGAACCTTCCGCCCTCCCTGCCGGTTTCGTTGCCCTGCATGGCAACCGCAGCGAAGCGTTGCTGGCTGCCGTGGCGCAGTGGCTGGCGCGCGCGCCGCTGGCGCCGCTGGAAGCGGAAACCATTCTGGTGCAAAGCAACGGCATGGCCGAGTGGGTGAAGATGACGCTGGCGCAAACGCACGGCATTTGCGCGGCAGTCTCGGCGCAGCTTCCGGCGCGTTTTCAGTGGCGCATCTACCGGCAGGTGTTGGGGCGCGAAGCCGTGCCCGCGCGCGCGCCGCTGGATAAAACCGCCGCCACCTGGCGCTTGATGCGCTTGTTGCCGCAGTTGCCCGACACGGAAGTTTTCGCGCCGCTGGCAGACTTTCTGGCGCGGGATGACGCGCTGCGTCCGTTTCAGCTTGCGCGGCGCATCGCGGATTTGTTTGACCAGTATCAGGTGCACCGTCCCGACTGGCTGGATGACTGGGCGCGCAATGATGATGTGCTGAACAACGCGCGCGGGCAGGCGCTGCCGCTGCCCGAAAACCAGCAATGGCAAGCGGCGCTGTGGCGGATGTTGCTCGATTCGCTGGACGAGCATGGCCGCGCCGCCATCCGTCCGGCACTGCACGCGCGCACGCTGGAGGTGCTGCACAACACGCCGCCGGGGGAAGTCGCCGCGCGTTTTGCCTTGCCGCGCCGCGTGGTGCTCTTTGGCATGACGCACATTCCGCGCCCGATTCTGGAACTGGTCGCCGCGTTGTCACGCCATACGCAGGTGTTGCTGGCGGTGCCCAATCCGTGCCGCTTTTACTGGGCGGACATTCTCGACGGGCGCGAATGGCTGCATCACATCCAGCGCCGCCGCCACACGCTGCGCGCAGGCGTGGAGCTGTACAACGTGCCGCTGGAAGCGATGCATTTGCACGCGCCGCCGCTGCTGGCCGCATGGGGGCGGCAGTCGCGCGACTTTATCCGGCAACTGGATGAATTTGACGATGTGGAAAGTACCCGCGCGCGCTTTGCCGAGGCGCGCATCGACCTGTTTGACGAAACACCCGCCGCCGCCGGACAACCCTTGCTGGCGCAGGTGCAGACGTATATCCGCGACCTCGTTCCGCTGGCCGAGCAGCCGCACATCGCGCCCGCGCCGGACGACCGTTCCATTGTCTTTCACGTCGCCCACAGCGCGGTGCGCGAACTGGAAATTTTGCACGACCAGCTTTTGCACCTGCTCGCCGCGCCGCCGCCTGCGGGCTGCGCGCCGCTGGCGCCGCGCGACATTGTCGTGATGGTGCCCGCCATCGACGAGTTTGCCCCCGCCATCCGCGCCATTTTTGGCCGCTACGCGCCCAATGACCCGCGCCACATTCCGTTTGCCATCGCCGACCTTTCCGCCCGCATGGTCGCGCCGCTGGTGGGCGCGGTGCAATGGCTGCTGGAACTGCCACAGGCGCGCGCGCCGTTGTCGGAACTGCGTCATTTTCTGGAATACCCGGCGGTGGCGGCGCGCTTTGACGTGGAAACAGACGAGCTGCTACGGCTGCACCAGTGGATGCAGGGCGCGGGCATCCGCTGGGGGCTGGATGAAGCGCACCGCGAGGCGCTGGCGCTGGCGGGATGCGGTGCGCAGAATACCGCCCGCTTTGGCGTCGAACGGATGTTGATGGGCTTTGCCTGTGGTGCGGCGGAAGTGGCCTGCGAGGGCATCGCGCCTTTTGACGAAGTCGGCGGGCTGGAAGCCGAACTGGTCGGCGCGCTCTATCAGCTTGTTGAGCGCCTGATTGCCTGGCGCGAATGCGCCGCCACGGATGCCACGCCCGCGCAGTGGGGGCAACGGCTGCGCGCGCTGCTGGGCGATTTTTTGCAGCCGCAGGAAGACGATGACCGGCAGGCGCTCGCGGCGCTGCATGAGGCGCTGGAACGCTGGCTGGCCGCCTGCGACGATGCCGGTTTTGATGCCCCGCTGCCGCTGTCCGTGGTCGCCGCCGCGTGGCTGGATGAGCTAAACAACCCTCGGCTGGAACGCCGCTTTCGCGCCGGTGGCGTGACCTTCTGCACGCTCATGCCGATGCGCGCGATTCCGTTTGAAGTCGTCTGTCTGCTGGGCATGAACGACGTGGATTATCCGCGCCGCGCCCATCATGACGATTTTGACCTCATGGCCACGTCTGGCCAGCGTCGCGCAGGCGACCGCGCCCGTGGCGAGGACGACCGCCAGTTGATGCTCGAAGCCCTGCTGTCCGCCCGCCGTCAGTTGTACGTGAGTTGGAGCGGGCGCAGCGTGCGCGACAACAGCGAACAGCCGCCTTCCGTGCTGGTAGCGCAGTTGCGCGATTATCTCGCCGCCGGATGGGGCGAAGAGGCCGTGGCGCAGCGAACCACGGAACATCCGCTGCAACCGTTCAGCCGCCGCTATTTTGAAGCGCAGGCGCAGGATGCCGCGCTATTTACCTACGCCCGCGAATGGCGCGCGGCGCATACGCAGGACGCGCCCGCGCGCGACGAAGCGCAGGTGCCGCCCATGCCCGCGCCCGTGACGACGTTGAGCGTCGACGATTTGGTGCGCTTTTTGAAAAATCCGGTGCAATTTTTTGACCGCCAGCGCCTCGGCGTCCATTTCACGCGCATGGATGCAGCGGCGGACGATAGCGAGCCGTTCGCACTCGGCAAGCTGGATGAATACCAGCACGTTGACGCGCTGATTGCCGCCGTGCGCACCCGTCTGCACGATGCGTCCGCCGAGGCTGCGACCATCGACGCGGCGCTGGCTGCCGAACTGACGCACCTCAAACGCACCGGCGCGCTGCCCATCGCGCAGGCGGGCGAAGCACAGGCGCGCGCGCTGGGCGACGATGTGCGGCACATCTTGCAGGCGTGGGCGGCGCTGCGGCGCGACTATCCGCATGAGTTGCCCCGCCAGCCGCTGGCCGTGCAGGAAGGCGACATTGCCGTGCAGGACTGGTCCGGCGAGCGCCGCGCGCGCCACGCCAACGATGCCGACGCCATCTGGTACAGCATCACGGCCAGCGAGTTGTACGACAAGCAAGGCCGCGCCCTGCGCGTGGACAAGCTGCTCAACGCATGGCTGCGCGCACTGCTCGCCGCCGCCTGCGAACAGCCCGCGCGCGGCGTGCTCATCGCCCGCGATGCCGTGCTGGACGTGCCGCCGCTGGCGATGGATGCCGAGGCTGCGCGCGCGCAACTGGCCGTGATACTGACGCACTACCGCCAAGGCTTGCGCGCACCGCTGCCCGTGGCCATCCAGACCGCCCTGTGCGCCGTGCAGCAGCCGGGCAAGGACGAGGAAAAAGAGTGGGAAAAGGTGCGCGCAAAGTACGAGGGCGGCTACATGCACAGCGGCGAGGTGACCCACGATGCGCACCTTGCGCGCCGCTATCCGGACTTTGCCGCGCTGCGCGCCGATGGCCGCTTTCTGGAACTTGCCCGGGCGCTCTATGCGCCGCTGCTGCACTGGTCGCAAACCTTTTGCGCGCGCGAGGCGAACGATGAATGACTGCGTCCTGAACCCCATCGAGTTTCCCCTGTACGGCAGCCGCCTGATTGAAGCCAGCGCCGGTACGGGCAAGACCTGGACGATTGCCGCCCTCTACCTGCGCCTGATTCTCGGCCACGGCACGGAGAAAACTGCCTTTCGCGGCGGCAATACGCCGCTTGTGCCGCAAGACATTCTTGTGCTTACCTTCACCCGCGCCGCCACGCGCGAGCTGACCGAGCGCATCCGCGCCCGCCTGACGCAGGCCGCGCGCGTCTTTCGCGGCGAAATCGAAGCGCCGCAGGACGACCCTTTTTTGTGCGACCTGCTGGCGGAATACCACGCGCAGGGCGAGGCCGCCACGCAACAGGCCGCCTGGCGGCTGGCGCTGGCTGCCGAGGCGATGGATGAAGCCGCCGTGCACACGATTGATGCCTGGTGTCAGCGCATGTTGCGCGAACACGCGCTGGACAGCGGCCAGCCCTTCGATGACGAATTTGGCGACGACGAAGCGGCGCTGCGTCAGGAAGCCGTGCGCGATTACTGGCGCCAGCAGGTCTATGCGCTGGATGCGGCGGACTTTGCCGCACTCGCTTTGCTCTGGCCGGGTATCGACAAGCTGGAAGAAGCGCTCGCACCGCTAAAGGATGCCCATCTGCCGCAGGCCGACGGGCTGACAGGGCAGACGCTGGCCGCGCTGCTCGCGCCGCTGGCGCAGGCGGGCGGGCAGTTGCAAACCTGCCTCCACGGCGCGGACTGGCGCGCAAACGCGCAACAGATGCGCGACTGGCTGGACGGCGGGACGTGGAACGGCAACAAGATTCGCCCCGCGCTCTATAACGGCTGGTTAGCCAAACTGGTCGCCTGGCTGGATGCGCCGAAGGACAAGTTTCCTTTAACCGAAGCCGCTTGCCGCAACCTTTCCCCCGACGGCTTGCGCGCAGCCTGGAAAGGCGCGGACGAATGCCCTGAGCCGCCCGCCGCCTTTCACGAACTGGCGGCGCTGGTCGATGCGATGCGCGCGCAAGGCGAAGCGCAGCAGGCGGTAGCCATGCCGCTGCGGCTGCACGCCGCCGTGCAGGTGCAGGCGCGCCTGGAGGTGCTCAAGCGTCAGCGTCACACGTTCGGCTTTTTTGATGCGCTGCGCCGTCTGAACAATGCCCTGCATGACGCAGAGCGCGGCGCGCGCCTGCGCCAGCGCCTTCTGGCGCAGACGCCCGTGGCGCTGATTGACGAGTTTCAGGATACGTCGCCCGAGCAATACGCGATTTTCAACACCCTCTACCGCACGCAGGACGACGACCCCGACACCGCCTTGCTGCTCATTGGCGACCCGAAACAATCCATCTACGCCTTTCGCGGCGCGGATATTTATGCCTATCTGGACGCGCGCCGCGCCACTGCCGGACGCCACTACCGGCTGAACACCAATTACCGCTCCACCGCCGCGATGGTCGAAGCGGTCAACCGCTGGTTTGCGCAGGGCGAAGAGGCGCGCGAGGCGGGCGCGTTTCGCTTTCGTGCGGGCGCGGGCGCGGAAAATCCGCTGCCGTTTTTCCCCGTCGATGCACGCGGCCTGCGCGAGACGCTGCGCACGCGCACCGGCGACGTGCCGCCGTGCACGCTGGCCTGCTGGCAGGGCGAGGCGCTGAACAAGGAGGACTGCCGCGAGCGGTTTGCCGAACACTGCGCGGCGCAAATCGTCGCCTGGCTCAATGACGAAGGCTGCGGTTTTTATGACGACGAAACCGGCGCTTTCCGCCGCCTTGCTCCGGCGGACATCGCCATTCTGGTGCACAACTTTCGGGAAGCCGAGGCCATGCGCCGCGCCCTGCGCGCGCGCGATTTGCCCAGCGTTTATCTTTCCGAGCGCGAATCCGTCTTTGCCAGCGCCGAGGCTGCCGACCTGCTCTACTGGCTGCGCGCCGTGGCTGCGCCGCAAGAGGGTACGCAGGTGCGCGCGGCACTGGCGTCATCCCTGTTCGCGCGCGACCTTTCCGAACTGGCGCAACTGGCCGATGACGATGAAACCTTTGCACAGCACAGCGAGACGCTGCAAGAACTGCGCGCCGTCTGGCAGCGGCAGGGCGTGCTCGCCATGCTGCGCCAGACGCTGCACCGCTTTGCGCTTCCCGCCCGCTGGCTGGCCACGACCGATGGCAACGGCGAACGCCGTCTGACCAATTTCCTGCATCTTTCCGAACTGCTGCAAAACGCCGCCGCCGAACTCGACGGCGAAGACGCCCTGATTCACTGGTTGCAAGCGCAATGTCACGCGCCGCAAGGCGAGAGCGAAGCGCAAACCATCCGGCTGGAAAGCGATGCCGGTCTGATTCGCATCGTCACCATCCACAAAAGCAAGGGGCTGGAATATCCCGTGGTCTGCCTGCCGTTTTCCGCGCATTTGCCCCGCGCCCCAAAAAACAGGGAAACGCCGCCGCTGGTCGACCACGACGAACGCGGCCAGCGCACCGTGCGGCTGAATCCGGACGAAGACGAGGTGCAGCGCATCGCGCTGGACGAGCGCCGCGAAGGGCTGCGGCTGTTTTACGTGGCGCTGACCCGCGCCCGCCACGCCGTGTGGCTTGGCTTTGCGCCGCTGATGTACAACGGAAAACCTGCCAACATGGACGACACCGCGCCCGGCTATCTGCTCGGCGGCGGAAACTGGCAGGCGGGCATGAAGCAACTGGCCGACAAAACGCCCGGCATCCGGCTGCTGCCCGTCACGGAAGCGCCCGCATCCGCCCGCGCGCACGCGCAACAAGCCGACGCGCCGCTGCGCGCTGCGCCCGAATACCACGCCGAATTTGAACGCGACTGGCAAATTGGCAGTTTTTCGTCGCTCGCGCGCGGCCTGCACGATGCGCTGCCCCTGCATCCGCCGCGCCGCGCCGATGATGAACAGACCACGGACGAGCGCGCACGCACGAGCGTTACCGCCGCCGCCGACTGGCATCACCTGCCGCGCGGCCCCGCGCTGGGCAACCTGTTGCACGAACAGCTTGAATGGCTGGCGCAGGAAGGTTTTGCGCGCACGCGCGAAGACCTCGTCCGCCGCCTGCGCCGCAGCGCCTGCGCCGAACACGCCGAGCCGCTCGCCCACTGGCTGCACGCCATCGTGCACGAGACGCCGCTGGCGCCGCTGGGCGGGGCGACACTGGGCAGCCTGCGCCAGTGTTTGCCGGAAATGGAATTCTGGCTGCCCGCCCGCGATTTTTCCGCCGAGGCCATCGATGCGCTCTGCCAGCGTCATCTGTTCCCCAATCAACCCCGTCCGGCGCTGGCGCGGCGGCAACTGCACGGGATGCTGATGGGCTTTGCCGATCTCGTGCTGGAACACGGCGGGCGCTACTGGGTGCTCGACTACAAAAGCAATCATCTGGGCGAAAACGGCGCGGCCTACACCGAAGCGGCGCTGGCCGCTGCCATGCTCGCCCACCGCTACGACGTGCAGGCCGCGCTCTACCTGCTGGCGCTGCACCGTTTGCTGCGCGCGCGCCTGGGCGAGGCATACCGCCCCGAAGAGCAGCTTGGCGGCGCGCTATACCTCTTTGCGCGCGGCATTGACGGCCCCTCGCGCGGCCTGTGCGTGCTGCCCACCGATAAAAACCTGCTCGCCCTGCTGGACGAAATGGAGGCGCTGGCATGACGCAGACCGACACCTCGCCGCCGCTGCTGGACATCCTTGCGCAACTCAGCGAACAAGGCATGCTGCGCCGCCTCGATTACGCGCTGGCTGCCTTCCTCTGCCGCCGCGAACCCGCCGCCCCCGCCGCGCTGCCCGTGGCGGCGGCGCTGGTGTCGCACGTCGAAGGCGAAGGGCACACCTGTTTGCCGCTGGCCGATTTGCCCGCGCGCCTGCCGCCCGCGCTGGCCGCACAGTCCTTGCCCGCCACTGCCGCGCAATGGCTCGCCGCGCTGCGCGGCTGCGCCTGCGTGCGTCTGGAAAACGAAGCCGACGGCGGTCAGCCGCTGGTGCGCCGTGCCGCAGGCGCGGATGCCCGCCTGTACCTGCGCCGCTATTTCCAGTTTGAGCAAACCATCCATCAGGCGCTGGCCGCACACACCGGCGACGACACGCCCGCCGCGCCGGAAGCGGAGCAACGCCGCTGGCTGGACCGGCTGTTTGCCGCCACAAACGGTTTTGACTGGCAAAAGGCCGCCTGCGCGCTCGCCCTGCGCGGGCGTTTCACGCTGATTACCGGCGGTCCCGGCACCGGCAAAACCTACACCGCCGCGCGCCTGCTCGCCTTGCTCGCGGCCACCGCGCCGCACCCCGAAACCTTGCGCGTCGCGCTCGCCGCCCCCACCGGCAAGGCCGCCGCGCGCCTGCGCCAGTCCATTGACAGCGCGCTCGCCCCGTTGTGTGAAACGCTGGGCGGGCAGCTTGACCTGCCCGCCTTCGCCCAGCGCATCGGCTCCGCCCGCACCCTGCACAGTCTGCTTGGCGCGCGGGGCGAAAGCCGCCGTTTTCGCCACCACGCGGGCAACCCGCTGGATGTGGACGTGCTCGTCATCGACGAAGCCTCCATGGTGCACCTCGAAATGATGGCGGCCATCTTTCAGGCGCTGCCCGCGCACGCGCGCCTGATTTTGCTGGGCGACAAAGACCAGCTCGCCTCCGTGGAAGCCGGTGCGGTGCTGGGCGAACTGTGTCGGGACGCCGAACGCGGCCACTACCCGCCCGAGACCGTCCGCTATCTGGCCGAGACCACCGGCCAGACGCTGCCCGCGGAATACCTCGCCCCCGCCGGACAAGCGCCCGACAACCCGCTGGCGCGCCACACCGTCATGCTGCGCCACAGCCACCGTTTTCACGGCCCCATCGGAACACTCGCCCAAGCGGTCAACCGGGGCGACGTGACGGGCGCGCAAGACATTCTGCATGAGGCGAACAAGGCGCCGCAGGAAATCCTGCGCCACCGCGCAGGCGCACGTGCCGAAGAAATCCACCGCCTCGCCTTTGTGGGCGCGGACAGTTACCGCAGCTATCTTGAATTGCTGCAAAACGCGCCGACAACCCCCGAAGCCCACGCGCAATGGGCAGCCGACATCCTGCGCGCCTTCGACCGCTTCCGCATCCTGTGCGCCACGCACCACGGCGCTTTTGGCGTGCATGAACTGAACCGCGCCATCGCCCGCAGCCTTGCCGAAGCGCGCCTGATTCGTCCCACTGGTCTCTGGTATGCGGGGCGACCCGTGATGGTCACGCGCAACAGTCCGGAACTGGGCGTGTTCAACGGCGACACCGGCATCACCCTGCCCGCCCCCGAAAGCGCGCGCCTGCGCGTCTATTTCCTCAACGGCGACGAACTGCGCTCCGTGGCCACCAGCCGACTGGCGCACATCGACACCGCCTTCGCACTGACCGTGCACAAAAGCCAGGGTTCCGAATTTACCCACACCCTGCTCGCGCTAGGCCGCAACAGCGGCCAGGTCCTCAGCCGCGAACTGGTCTACACCGGCATCACCCGCGCCCGCGAACGTTTCACCCTTATGGAAGAAACCCCCGACTTGTTCACACAAGCCATCGCGCAGCCCACGCGCCGCGCAGGCGGGCTGATGCGGTAAGGCGCGCTGCCTTCGCGCCAGACCGATTGGGTCAAGCTGCCATTCGCTACGCTTGCGCCCAAACTTCGATGCGCACGATTTCGTCGGGCGGGCACAGGGCGATGTTGGCGGGGCGGATGTCCAGTTCGCCTTCCGGCGCCAGACATTCGCGCGTCAAACACGGCAGCACCGCCAACGCGCGGGCAAGATAGACGCTGGGGAAGCCGCCGTTTTCCAGTTCTTGCACCTGTCCGGCGCGCACCCGTTCTTGCAGCCAGCCCAGCCCGTCTGGCCCGGTTTCCCAGATGGCCAGCGTGGTGCGGTCGGCGGGGTCTTCGGCTTGCTCTGCCGCTACGCCTGCCGTCATCGAAACCGCTACCCAGTACGCTGCCATCGTGTTTGCCTTTGTCGCCAGTGAAAAACCACGCCGCAAGGTAATCGGGAACGCGCGCGCCGTCAATCCGCACCCGCGCGGGGCGCGCATAAAAAAACCGCCCTGTGCGGGCGGGTCGATTTGTGCGGGATACGCGGCGCTCAGACCAGCGAGTGACCGTGCACAATCGTGCGGGCGTCGTCGCGGGAAACCGGTACGGAGGCCGTCGACAAAATGTGGTCAATCAGCCATTCGTCCAGCCGCTCCCTGCCGTCGCCTGCCAGAGTTTCGAAGAGCACGCCCGCGCGCGGGCCGGCGGCGGTCTGAAAACGGTTGAGTACCTTGGCGCGCCCTTCAATGGAGTCGGAATCGGCTGCGCGGCGCAGCTTGAATTCCAACACCGTGCCGGCGTCCGGCGCGGCTTCGCCACCGACGGCAAAACCGCCGATGGACAAGTCTTCCAGCGGGTGCAGTTGCCCTTCCATTTCCACCCAGAAACAATACTTGCCCCGGCGCCTAGTGATGAAACGCTGCTGCTTGCGACTTTCGCCCATTGTGGCCATGCGTTTTCTCCTTGCTGTACGCTCTGTACTATCTGGTTGCCGATTTTACTTCTTCTTGCCGCGCAAACGTTCAATCAGCGCGTCGACCACCGGCAGCATCGCTTCGTTGGTGTGATTTTTGACCTGGTCGCCCGAGGTCGTATAACGTCCGCCCACGGCAATCATGGGTACGCCGCGCACACCATAGGCGCGTTCAATGCGCCGCCCACGGTCGAGCATGGCACCCATGCCGAACGAGCCATACATATCAGCCAGCGATTGCGCGGCCTTGTCGTCAATGCCTTCCTGTTTGGCCGCCCAGTCGCGCAGCACGTCCGCGCTCTCAAAGACGATGCGCTCTTTCTGCACGGCGTTAAAGACGCGCTCGCTCAACTGGTCGAGCAGCTTGGCTTCATTCAGGCTGTAATAGACGCGGGCGAGATTGATCAGCCCTTCGCTGTTCCACGTCACCGGCACACGGTGAAAATAGACGTCTTCCGGCAGAGACTTGCTCCATTGGGCAATGGTCGATTCAAACTGGCGACAGTGCGGGCAGCCGAAGTGGAAAAATTCAATGACCTCAATTTTGCCCGCCGGTACGCCATCGCCGGGAATGACTTGCGGCAGGGTGAGAAATTCGTTTTCCTCTTCCTTCTTTGCTCCGGCGCTGGCCATCCAGCCTGCGATGGGGGTGGCGATGGCCAGCACGCCCAGTCCTTTCAGCATGGTTCGACGTTGCATGGTTTGGTTCTCCTGTGTTGGGGGCGGGATTTATCGGACGACGTTGGCGGTAAAACCGGCTTGCGCCAGCCGCGATTGCGTCTGCTTCATGTCTTCCGGGCGGACAAAGGGTCCGATCCGCACGCGGTTGACCACACGCCCGTCGGGCAACTGGGCGCGCTGGGTGATGGCTTCCAGTCCGTTCAGGGCAAGCATGGCGCGCATGTTATCGGCTTCGGAAGGGTCTTCAAAAGAGCCAACCTGTAAATAAAAGCGTTCC
>JAFSWK010000237.1 GCA_017444505.1 Rhodocyclaceae bacterium
CAGGGGCGCGGTTATGTTCCCGCCAATGCCCGTCCGGAAGAAGAAAGCAACAAGGTGATCGGCCGTATCCCGCTGGACGCTTCTTTCAGCCCGGTGCGCCGGGTCAGCTATCAGGTGGAAAGCGCGCGCGTGGAGCAGCGCACTGACCTGGATCGTCTGGTCATTGACATTGAAACCAACGGTGTGGTTGAGCCGGAAGAGGCGATTCGCTATGCGGCGCGCGTGCTGGTCGACCAGCTTGCCGTGTTTGCCGATCTGGAAAGCACCGATTTTGTCGATAGCAAACCGGCCTCGGCAGCGGTGGATCCTGTGCTGCTGCGCCCGGTCGATGATCTGGAGCTGACGGTTCGCTCGGCGAACTGCCTGAAAGCGGAAAATATTTACTACATCGGCGATCTGATTCAGCGCACGGAGACCGAGCTGCTCAAAACGCCGAATTTGGGTCGTAAATCGCTCAATGAAATCAAGGAAGTGTTGGCTACACGTGGCCTGACACTGGGTATGAAACTGGAAAACTGGCCGCCGGTCGGGCTGGAAAAGCTCGGCTGAGGTCGTCACAACACAAGAGGTAAAGGAAAATGCGCCATCGTCACGGCTTGCGTAAGCTCAACCGAACCAGCAGCCACCGTCAGGCCATGTTCAAAAACATGGCAGGTTCGCTGCTGCGCCACGAACTGATCAAGACCACTTTGCCGAAAGCCAAAGAGTTGCGTCGTGTGGTCGAGCCGCTGATTACGCTGGGCAAAAAGCCCTCGCTGGCCAATCGCCGTCTGGCTTTTGCCCGCCTGCGTGACCGCGAAATGGTGGTCAAGCTCTTCAATGAGCTGGGGCCGCGTTATGCCAATCGCAACGGCGGCTATCTGCGCATTCTGAAATGCGGTTTCCGCGATGGCGACAACGCCCCGATGGCTTGGGTGGAACTGGTGGATCGTCCGCAGGAAGCTGCTGGCAACAACGAAGCCGCCGCCGCTGCCCCGCAGCAGGCAGAAGCTGCGGCCTGAGTCGGCTTCACACCTCCTTGCTTGCACAAACTGGCCGGGCGCTCGTCCGGCCATTTTCTTTTGACCGTTCTGGGGAGTTCACATGGATTATTTGATCGTGAAATCGCTGCACATCGTTTTTGTTGTGAGCTGGTTTGCCGGGTTGTTTTATTTGCCGCGTCTTTTTGTCAATCACGCCATGGTGGAAGATGCGGCGACCAAGGAGCGTCTGGCGCTGATGGAGCGCAAACTGTTCCGCTTTATGACGGGCATTGCCGTCATGGCGTCGATTTTCGGGCTGTGGTTGTGGCTGGTGATTGGCATCGGGGGCGGCTGGATGCACGTAAAACTGGTGCTGGTGCTGTTTTTGATTGGCTATCACCATTACTGCGCCATTTTGATGCGCAAGCTGGCTGAGGACAAAAACACCCATTCCCACGTCTGGTTTCGCTGGTTTAACGAAATTCCGGTGCTGGTGTTGCTGGCCGTCACCTTTCTGGTGGTCTTGAAACCGTTCTGACGCATCCATCATGGCCTGGCTGGAACGTTTTTTTGCCCCTTGCCCGCGCGGTCTGGAATCGCTGCTGTGTGACGAGCTTTCCGCACTGGGCGCGCAGGCGGCGAAAACCGAGCGCGGCGGCGTGCATTTTCGCGCTGACTGGCGCGCCGCCTACCGCGCGAATCTGGAAAGCCGTCTGGCAACCCGCGTGCTGTGGCTGGTAGGCAACGCGCCATATCGCAACGAAGAGGATATTTACCGGCTTGCCGCCGGCGTGGCGTGGGAAAAGTGGTTCGGTTTCGGGCAGACGATTCGTGTTTCCGTCACTGGGCGGCGTTCGCCGGTGCGCAGCCTGGAATTTGTCACCTTGCGCATCAAGGATGCCGTATGCGACCGCTTTCGCGCCCGCTGCGGCAAGCGTCCCAGCGTGGATACGGCGGCACCAGACATGCGCATACACGCCTTTCTGGACGAGCGGCGCGTACAGCTTTATCTCGACCTCTCGGGCGATTCGCTGGTGCGGCGCGGCTTCAAGCGCGCGAGCGTGCAAGCGCCGCTGAAAGAAAATCTGGCGGCGGGGATTTTGCGTTTGAGCGGCTGGCAGCCGGACGAAGCCTTGGTCGACCCGATGTGCGGCAGCGGTACGTTTTTGCTGGAAGCCGCGATGATGGCGCTGCGTATCGCGCCGGGCGTGGGGCGAAACTTCGCGCTGGAAAAAATGCGCCACTTCGATGCGGCGCTGTGGCAAGAAGTGCTTGCGAACGCGAAAGCTGCCGAATTGCCGCGCCGGAATTTGCCGATTTATGGCTTTGACATTTCCGCGCAAGAGGTGCGGCGCACACAGGTGAATTTGCGCGCAGCCCAGTTGCAGGAATGGGTGAGGGCGGAAGAGTGCGATGTGCTGGCGCTTGCCGCGCCCGCCGCTACGGGTGTGATGGTGGCCAATCCGCCCTATGGCGTGCGGCTGGGCGAAGCGGAGGCGCTGGCGGCGTTTTATCCGCGCTTGGGCGATGCGCTGAAAGCGAACTGGGCGGGCTGGCGCTGTTGTTTTTTGAGCGCGGATACGAATCTGCCCAAACTCATCCGCCTGAAAACAAGCGGGCGCACGCCGCTCTATAACGGCGCGCTGGAGTGCCGTTTATACGAATACCGTATGGTTGCAGGGAGCAATCAGCGAGGCGGCGGGCAAAAATGACACGCGCACCGTAAAAGGTGCGCGCGGTGAGTGTTTTTGTGCAAAAAACCGGTTCAGACGATGGTGGCCTGAGAGAGGTCGGTGCCGGTGGTGGGTTTGTCGGCACGTTTGCTGTTGAGCTTGATTTGCAGGCGCAAGTCGTTGACCGAGTCGGCAAAACGCAGGGCGTCTTCGTAGGTGATGAGGTCGGCTTCGTAAAGATCAAACAGGCTTTGGTCGAAAGTCTGCATACCGAGTTCGCGCGAACGCTTCATCAGTTCCTTGATTTCACCAATGCGCCCGTCACAGATCATGTCGGAGACCAGCGGGGTTTGCAGCAGGATTTCAACAGCGGCAATCCGGCCTTTGGTGCTGGCGCGCGGCACCAGACGCTGCGAGATGAAGGCTTTCATGTTCAGCGAGAGATCCAGCAGCAGTTGCTGGCGGCGCTCTTCGGGGAAGAAGTTGATGATGCGATCCAGCGCCTGGTTGGCACTGTTGGCGTGCAGCGTGGCGAAACAGAGGTGACCCGTTTCGGCAAAGGCGATGGCGTGGTCCATGGTTTCACGGCTGCGAATCTCGCCCATCAGGATGACGTTGGGTGCCTGACGCAGGGTGTTTTGCAGGGCGATTTCCCAATCATCCGTGTCAATGCCGATTTCACGCTGACTGACGATGCAGTTTTTGTGCTGGTGGGCAAACTCGATGGGGTCTTCAATGGTGATGATGTGACCGTGAGAGTTTTCGTTGCGGTAGTCCACCATGGCCGCCAGCGAGGTGCTTTTGCCGGTGCCGGTGCCGCCGACGAAGATCACCAGACCGCGCTCATCGAGCGCGATTTTCTTCAGGATGGGCGGCAGCCCCAAGCCGTCCAGCGTGGGCATTTCGGCGGGAATCGTGCGCAGGACAACAGCAATGGTGCCTTGCTGACGATAGGCGTTGACGCGGAAACGACCGATGCCGACCGGAGAAATGGCAAAGTTGCATTCCTTGGTGGCTTCAAACTCGGCAGCTTGCCGGTCGTTCATGATTGCGCGGGCAATCGCGGCGGTGTGGCGCGGCGAAAGCGGCTGCGAGGTTTGCGGATTGATCTTGCCATCCACCTTGATGCTGGGCGGAAAGCCTGCACAGATAAAAAGGTCAGAGCCTTTTTTTTGCAACAGAATTTGCAGCAGTTCGTGCAGGAAAGAGAGTGCTTG
This sequence comes from Rhodocyclaceae bacterium, assembly GCA_017444505.1. GTDB lineage: Bacteria > Pseudomonadota > Gammaproteobacteria > Burkholderiales > Rhodocyclaceae > JAFZMK01. The sequence goes on from JAFSWK010000237.1 coordinate 3,853, forward strand.
ATCGCGTTCCATGATGTGAGCAACAAAAAAGTGCGTTACGTGGATCAGCCGATGAAGTTGTCTTTGTTCTGGGCGCGGGTGCGGGCTTCGCCAATTGCAACAACGTTGCGGCGGACGAGGTCCAGCAGACACTGGTCAAGCGTCTGCATGCCGTAGCCTTGACCGCTCTGGATGGAGGAGTACATCTGGGCGACCTTGTTTTCACGGATGAGGTTGCGGATGGCCGGGGTACCAATCATGATTTCGTGCGCGGCCACGCGGCCATTGCCTTCCTTGCGCTTGAGCAGGGTTTGCGCGATGACGGCGCGCAGGGATTCGGAAAGCATGGAGCGCACCATTTCTTTTTCGCCCGCAGGGAAAACGTCAATGATGCGGTCGATGGTTTTGGCGGCGGACGAGGTGTGCAGCGTGCCGAACACCAGGTGGCCGGTTTCGGCGCCGGTCAGCGCCAGACGGATGGTTTCGATGTCGCGCATTTCGCCCACGAGGATGACGTCCGGGTCTTCCCGCAGGGCGGAGCGCAGGGCGTTGTTGAAGGACAGCGTGTTGCGGTGCACTTCGCGCTGGTTGATGAGGCAACGCTTGGATTCGTGCACAAATTCAATCGGGTCTTCAATGGTGAGAATGTGGCCGGACTGCGTTTCGTTGATGTAGTCAATCATCGCGGCCAGCGTGGTGGATTTGCCCGAGCCGGTCGGACCAGTGACCAGCACGATGCCGCGCGGCTGCTCGGCGATGTCGCGGAAAATGCGCGGGGCTTCCAGTTCGTCGAGGGTCAGCACCTTGTCCGGAATGGTACGGAAGACGGCGGCGGCGCCGCGTTCCTGGTTGAAGGCGTTGACGCGGAAACGGGCAAGGTTCTGGACGGCGAAGGAAAAGTCGCATTCCAGCACTTCTTCGTACTGTTTGCGCTGGCCGTCGTTCATGATGTCATAGACCATGCCGTGCACGGTTTCATGGTCGAGCGCGGGCAGGTTGATGCGGCGAACGTCGCCGTCGACGCGGATCATGGGAGGCAGACCGGCAGAAAGGTGCAAGTCGGAAGCCTTGTTCTTGACGGAGAAGGTGAGGAGTTCGGTGATGTCCATGAGTGCGGGCGAAAACGTGAATGGTTGGAAACTTGGCTGGGATATGCCTCAGAGAAGCAGGACGGATGCCATGCTACACTTTTTGCGACAAATTGTCTCAGCAATCGTAGGTGCCCAGTCTACAACATCTGGGGCGGGACGGCTGCTTTGTATGCCGGATTTGGTCAATTGCGGTGAAACATTCCGTGAAAAATATGTTTCGGGAGGACGTACATGCTCGTGGATATGGTGCGATTGGCGCTGCAAGTGGTGGCGTTTTTGTTGTCGGCAGTGTTTGTGTTGCGTTTTTACATGCACTGGCGGCGAATGTCGTTTTATGGGGCGCTGGGGCAGTTTGTGAAGGCGGCGACAGACTGGTTGTGTGCGCGCCGCACGCCGCCTTCCAAAGTCACTCCGCTGCGCCGCGGACGGGTGTGGTCTGACTGGCTGCCGCTGGCGGCGGCGCTGGGGGTGCAGTTGATTCACGTTGCGCTGCTGCTGGCGATGCTCGGCGGGCTGACCTTGCCGGTGCTGGTGCTGCCCCGGGCGCTGGGGCTGGCGGTGATGGGACTGATGATGGTGGTGCTGAACCTGCTTTTCGTGCTGGTGCTGGTGGAGGTGGTGCTGTCGTGGGTGAATCCGCATTCGCCAGTGATGGGCGAGGTGGGCGCTTTGGTGGAGCCGTTTCTGCGCCCGTTCCGGCGGGTGATTCCGCCACTGGGCGGGGTGGATTTGTCGCCGCTGGTGCTGCTGCTCATCATTCAGGTGGTGCAGGTGGCGGTCTCCCGTAGCTGGGAAAACGGTTTGCTGGCGGCGCTGACGCCGCTTTCTGGCGGGATGTTGTAGGCGCGCGCGGCTTCAGGCGTCGCTGGCGTGCATGATTTGGCCTTCGACGATGGTGTAGCGCAGCTTGCCGGGCAGGGTTTGCCCCAGGAAGGGGGTGTTTTTGCCGTTGCTGACCAGCGTTTCGCGGGCGATGGGGGTGCTGCCTTCGGGGTCGAAAATGCACAGGTCGGCGCGGGTGCCCACGCTCAGGTGGCCGCCGCGCTGGCTGCCAAGAATGCGCGCCGGGGCAATGGTGATGCGCGAGAGCGCCTCGGGTAGCGCGATGTTGTCTTCACGCGCCCATTTCAGGGTCAGCGGCAAAAGCAGTTCCAGGCCGGTGGCGCCGGCTTCGGATTCGTTGAAGGGCTGCGCCTTGGCTTCATCATTGACCGGGGTGTGGTTGGAGCACAGGGCGTCGATTTCGCCAGCGGCCAGTGCGGCGCGCAGGGCGTCGCGGTCGGCGCGGGCGCGCAGCGGCGGGAGGAGGTGGCAATTGGCGTCGAAATAGCCGATGTCGCTTTCATCCAGATGCAGGTGGTGGATGTCGATGTCGCAGGTTACGTCCATGCCGCGCGCGCGTGCTTCGCGAATCAGCGGCAGGCTGCTGGCGCAGGAAAGCTGGGCGATGTGCAGGCGCGCGCCGGTGTGCGCGGCCAGTTGCAGGATGGTGTAGAGGGCGATGGTCTCGGCAGCGGCGGCAATCGGCGGCAGCCCCAGATGGGCGGCGACTTCGCCGTCATGCGCGACGCCATCGCGGGTGAGATACGGGTCGGACGGCTGACACCAGACGCGAAAGCCGAAGGTGCTGGCGTATTGCAGCGTGCGCAGCAAGACGGCGTTGTTGGTAATCGGGCGGTTGGCCTGGCTGAAGGCGACACAGCCGGCAGCGGTCAGTTCGGCCATTTCCGAGAGCCGTTCGCCGCGCAGCCCCAGCGTGAGCGCGCCCACCGGATAAATGTGCGCGCGGTTGAGCTTTTTGGCGCGGTGGCAAAGCATTTCGACCAGACCGGGTTCGTCCAGCGGCGGGTCAGTGTCCGGCGGGATGGCCAGACTGGTGACGCCACCGGCCATCGCGGCGTGCATTTCCGATTCCAGCGTGGCGCGGTATTCGTTGCCCGGTTCGCGCAGACGGGCGCACAAATCGACCAGACCGGGGGCGACGATGAGGCCGCGCGCGTCGATTTCGCGCTCGGGCGTGAAACCCGCAGGCGCCTCATCAATGGCGGCGACGAGGCCGTCGGCGATGTAGAGGTCGGCCATGCGGTCGATGCGGTTGGCGGGGTCAATCAGGCGTGCGTGGGCGATGCGCAGTTTCATGGTGGGCGGTTCCTGTGCGGGGTTTATGCGGCGAGCATGCTCATGACGGCCATGCGCACGGCAATGCCGAAGGTGACTTGCGGCAGGATGACGGCTTGCGGGCTGTCGGCGACGGCAGAATCAATTTCCACGCCGCGATTGAGCGGGCCAGGGTGCATGACGATGGCGTCCGGTTTGGCGAGCGCGAGTTTTTCGGCGGTCAGCCCCCAGACCTTGAAAAATTCTTGCGGCGTGGGCAGCAGGGCGCCGTTCATGCGTTCGTTTTGCAGGCGCAGCATCATGACGACGTCGACGTCGCGTAGTCCTTCGCGGATGTCGTGATAGACGCGCACGCCGAGACGGGCGCAATCATGCGGCAGCAACGTGGCGGGGCCGATGACGCGGATTTCGGGCACGCCCAGCGTGGTGAGCGCGGCAATCTGGCTGCGGGCGACGCGCGAATGCAGGATGTCGCCGACGATGGCCACGCGCAGGTGTTCAAAGCCGCCCTTGTAGTGGCGGATGGTGTACATGTCGAGCAGCCCCTGCGTGGGGTGGGCGTGACGCCCGTCACCGGCATTGACGATGTGAATGTCGTCGCGCCCGATGTTGGCCAGATGGCGGGCGATGAGGAAAGGCGCGCCGCTGGATGCGTGGCGCACGACGAACATGTCCGCGTGCATGGCGCAGAGGTTGTCGATGGTGTCCAGCAGGCTCTCGCCTTTGGCCGTGGAGGAGCGCGCAATGTCCAGCGTGTAGACATCCGCCGACAGCCGCGTGGCCGCAATGTCAAACGTGGTGCGCGTGCGCGTGCTGTTCTCGAAAAACAGGTTGAACACGCTGCGCCCGCGCAGC
>JAFSWK010000238.1 GCA_017444505.1 Rhodocyclaceae bacterium
AAGAACCCCGGCAGAACCGGGAGACACCAGATTATCAGAATTATTAGCATTTGAGAATAATTCTTTTCACGAAAACGTTTCTCGACACTGCTGGCGGCGTAAGTCGCCGGGCGATTGACACGGCGGCGCGCTTCGGAGACAGTACGGCGTGATGTGCGCCGCGCGCGGCGCGTTCTGAATGCTTGAACGGAGTGCTGCCATGACTGCCGAAATCGTGAAAAACACCGTGGTTACGCTGAAATACACTGTCCGCGACGGCGGTGGCGAGCTGATTGACGATGGCAGCGAGCCGCTGGTCTATCTGCACGGCGGCTACGACGGCATTTTCCCGAAACTGGAAGAGACCCTGCACGGGCGCAAGCAGGGCGAACAGCTCACCGTGCGCCTGCAACCGCACGAGGCGATTGGCGATTACGATGAAGAGCTGGTGCTGCTGGAAGACATTGACCAGTTCCCCGAAGACATCGAAGTGGGCATGAGCATCGAGCGCATCGGCGACGAAGAAGACGAACTTTTCTACATCCCCGATATTGCCGACGACAAAGTGGTCATCGACGGCAATCACCCGCTGGCCGGGCGGATGCTGGTCTTTGAAATCACCGTCGATACGGTGCGTCCGGCCACCGAAGCGGAATTGCAGGCCGGTGAGCCGCGCGGCGCGCATGGCTGCGGCTGCGGTTGCGAGCACGAACACGAAGCAGGTCACGCGCACGCGCATTGCGGTTGCGATGGCGAAGGTGCGTGCGGCTGCGAACATTGAAAAGCGGCGCGCGGGCGCGCCATGCGCGCGAAGAGTGGTTACAATCAGCATTTTCCCGCGCCAGCGAGCGGACGCGCGTAGCGCGCAAAATGGTCTTGTTAACAGGAAGGAGTTGCACCAATGACTACCAGCAGCAAAGACGACAAAAACGGCAAAACCGGCACCCCCACAGTCAAGGTGGTTGCCCCCCGCAAGGCGGCTCCGGTGCGCAAGGCTCCCGCGCGCCAGCCTTCGGCGCGGCGGCGCACGGTCGATGGTGACATTTCTCCGAACCTTACCCCCGGCGGCATCGAGAACTACGAAATCATGCAGGCCACGCAGGGCGCCAGCCAGTCCAAGGGCGCGGCGATGAAAGACGTGATTGCGCGCGACAGCAAAGCGGGCAGCATTGAAAAACTGGTCTCGCACATTGGCGCCATCATGGAAGGCGCCTCCCCCGATGACCGCGCCGCGCTGCGCAAGGCCATCTTCCAGGAAGAGCTGGCCGCGACGGTGAAAAGCGGCGTCAAGGCCGATGACGAGCTGGCCGCCAACTGGCGCAAGGGCGCGTATCCGTATCGCAACCTGATGTCGCGCAAAAATTATGAAAAGCAGAACTACCGCTTGCAGGTTGAATTGCTGAAAATGCAAAAGTGGGTGAAGGAAACCGGCCAGAAAGTGGTCATCCTGTTTGAAGGGCGCGATGCCGCCGGCAAGGGCGGCACCATCAAGCGTTTCATGGAACACCTGAACCCGCGCGGCGCAAAAGTCATCGCCCTGGAAAAACCC
>JAFSWK010000239.1 GCA_017444505.1 Rhodocyclaceae bacterium
CCAGTCTCACCGGCGCCGCCCCCGGCGCGGCGCTGGGCGCGGCGTTTGTGTTTTATTACCACCTCTTTCCCGCTGCGGGCGAACTCGCCCCCGCGCTGGCCGGCATGGTGGGCGCGGCGCTGACACTCTTTTTCATGCTGGCGCTGGCGGGGCGCTCGCCGCGCGCCGCCACCCTGATTATGGCGGGACTGGCGGTTTCCAGCATCGCGGGCGCGGCGCTGGCCGCCGTGCTCAATTTTGCGCCGAACCCGTTTGCCATGCAGGAACTGGTGTTCTGGCTGCTCGGCTCAGTGGCCGAGCGGGGCAACCGTCATCTTTATTTTCTGCTGCCCGCCTTTTTCGCCGGACTCGCCCTGCTCTGGCCGCAACGCCGCCTGCTGGCTGCGCTCACGCTGGGCGAAGACTGCGCGCAAAGCCTCGGCCTGAACGTGACGCGCGCGAGCCGTCTGATCATCATCGGCGTCGCCCTGCTGCTGGGCGCATCGGTGGCCGTGGCCGGAAACATCGGTTTTGTCGGGCTGGTCGTGCCGCACATATTGCGCCCCTTCGTCGCGCACCGACCGGATCGCCTGCTCGTGCCTTCCGCGCTGGGCGGCGCGATTTTGGTCGTCGCTGCCGACATTGTCGTCCGCCATCTGCCCGCCATGCAGGAACTGCGTCTGGGCGTGCTGACATCCTTTATCGGCGCGCCGTTTTTCCTCTGGCTGATTCGCAAATATCGGGAATGATGAACGCGCCGCTGCTCGCCACCCGCAATCTTGGTCTGCCGCCCCGACTGGCGGGCGTCTCGCTCGCCCTGCACGCAGGCGAACTGCTCGGCCTGATTGGCCCGAACGGCGCGGGCAAATCCACGCTGCTGCACTGTCTGGCCGGACTGCGCGAGCATGAAGGCGAATGCCTGCTGGCAGGCCAAGACCTGCGCGCGTACTCGCCGCGCCTGCGCGCGCAGCAAATCGGCCTGCTGCCGCAAAGCGCAGAAAGCGCCTGGGCGTTGAGCGTCGAAGACATCGTGCGCCTGGGTCGCCTGCCGTGGAACGATGAGAACCCCGCCGCCGTCGACGCGGCGCTGGCGCAAACTGGCACTGCGGCGCTGCGCAACCGTTCCGTGCGCGAACTCTCCGGCGGCGAGCGCGCCCGCGTCTGGCTCGCCCGCGTACTGGCCGGACAACCGCGCGTACTGCTGGCGGACGAACCCGTCGCCAGTCTGGACCTGCACTATCAACACACCATCTTGCAAGCACTGCAAGCCTATGCCGCCGGCGGGCGCGGCGTCATCGTCGCCATCCACGACCTGACCCTCGCCGCCCGCTACTGCACCCGCCTGGCACTGGTCAGCGAAGGGCGGCTGGTGCGCTGCGGCGCGGTCGCCGACGTACTCACTGAGCCTCTGCTCACCGAAGTTTTCCACACCCCCATCCGCATCGAACACCACCACGGCGCCCCGCTGGTCATCTCCCTGCCGCCTGCGGCGCAGGCGCAGTAGGGCATTTTTGGCAGAGGGGCGCGCGGCGCGCGCAGTTTTTGGGTCAATCATCGCGATGCACGGGAAAATCGCACAAAGATGACCGCCCCGCGCCACGCTGGACGAAGCGGACACGGGCTTGGGTTGGTGAATTATGGTAGTCTGCTACCTAATTTCACCAGGTTTGCAGGGAGGCATCATGTACGTTCAGCGTGAGGCGCAAAAGGCGCTTGCCTGCCTGATGCGGCAGTTCAAGGTGGTACTGGTCACGGGCGCGCGGCAGGTGGGCAAGAGCACCATGGTGCAGGAAGTGCTGGCGGACAGGTTCGCCTATGTCAGTCTGGACGATGCGCGCCTGCGCGAGCTGGCGCGCAACGACCCGGCGCTGTTCATGAAAGACCATGTGCCGCCGGTGGTGATTGACGAGGCACAGAAAGCGCCGAACCTGTTTGACGCGGTGAAACTGCTGGTGGATGCCCGTCCCGACAAGGGCAAGATTGTGCTCACCGGCTCGCAGACTTACCGGCTGATGCATGGCGTGAGCGAAACGCTGGCCGGTCGCATTGCCGTGCTGCGCCTGAGCGGTCTTTCCCTGCGCGAGCGACTGGGGCTGGCCGGACGTGCCCCCTATGTGCCGGGAAAAAACGAAGGCACGGGAACCGACAAGGCCAGCTTCGATGTATGGACAGCCATCTGGCGCGGCGACATGCCCGCGCTGCTCGACCCGGACATCGACTGGGACGATTTCTACACCCATTACACGGCAACCTACGTAGAACGCGATGTGCGCGAGTTGATACAGGTTGCGAATGAAGAGCGTTTTTATCGTTTTCTGATTTCCTGCGCGGCG
>JAFSWK010000240.1 GCA_017444505.1 Rhodocyclaceae bacterium
GTCGCGACCGCCAAAAGCCTGTTCGAAGACGGTGTGAATAACGCGAAAGCCATCAGCTCTGCGAAAGATCCGCAACAGATGATGGAACTGCGCACCCGTTTCGCCCAGACTTCCGCGGAAAAAATGCTGCAATGCGCCCGCGAAATCACTGAGCTTGCCAGCCAGGCGCAAACCGAAGTTGGCAAACTGGTCGGTGCCCAGCTCTCCAGCGGTGGCCAGGACGTGCTGGACGTGTTCCAGAAAATGTTCCAGGGTTTGCCGGTGAGCGACCAGAACATGATGAACGCGGTGCAGTCGGCCATCGACACCACCCGCAGCGCTTTCGAGCAAATGGCGCGCGTCTCTTCCGACGCCTTCCAGATGTTCAACCAGACCATGAGCAGCGCTGCCTCCGGCAAGAAAAAATAATGGTTCTGTGAGGCGAGTCATCGCCACACCATGAAAAAAGCGCCTTCGGGCGCTTTTTTGTTGCCTGCCGGTTTTGGGAAGATTACGGCGCGTCCGGCGCTTGTTGCCAGCGGTGGGCGGCCTCGGTGTCGCCGTGGCGGGCGGCGACCCACTGCGCGCTGCCGTCCGCGCAATGTTCTTTTTTCCAGAACGGCGCGCGGGTTTTCAGCATGTCCATGATGAACTCGCAGGCGGCAAACGCCGCGCGCCGGTGCGCGCTGGTTACGCCGACGAAGACAATTGCTTCGCCCAGTGCCAGACGGCCTGTGCGGTGCACGATGCTCACCGCGTGCAGCGGCCAGCGGCGGGCGGCATCTTGGGCAATGTCGTGCAGCGCCGCCTCGGTCATGCCGGGGTAATGTTCCAGCGTGATGGCGCACACTTCGCGCGCATCGCCAAAATCGCGCACAAAGCCGGTGAAGCTGGCCTGCGCGCCGCTTTGCCCGGGGCGGACAAGCTGCGCGAGTTCGGCGGCGGTATCAAACGCGGCTTCCTGCACCTGAATGCGCAGGGCAAGTTCGCCCGCTTCCCCGTTTGCGTCCGGCATGGTTCAGCCCCCGGTGACCGGCGGGAAAAAGGCGATTTCGTCGCCGTCATCCAGACGGGAATCGGGACGGGCGACTTTCTGGTTGCGCGCCATGCGCAAATCGTCGCGCTCGGCCAGCACCTGCCAGGGGCCGCCGCGTCCGGCAAGCCACTGGCGCAGCGCGCCCAGCGTGGTGATGTTCGGCGGCGGATCGATGGTTTCCGCATCGCAGCCGAGCGTCTCGTGCAGCGAGGCGAAATAGAGAATGCGCAATTTCATCGGCGGTTCCTTGTTATTGAAGCAGACTGTGGAAAGGGAAAAATTCGATTGTCTCGCCCACGGCGATGGTCGTCCCCGCCGGATGCGCGGCCAGTCCGTCGGCGGCAGCCAGCGAGGCGAGCGCGGCAGAACCTTGCTGGGCGCAGAGCGTCACGCGCCCATCGTCATTCAGGCGGGCGCGTAAAAATTCCGTGCGGTTCTGGATTTTGTCGCGGGCAAAACCGGCGGGCAAACGCACACTGCGCGGGCGAGGATGCGCCGCGCCCATGCAGGCGAGCAAAAAGGGTTGCACGAACAGCAAGAAGGTGACGAAGCAGGAAACGGGATTGCCGGGCAGCCCGACAAAGGCGCTTTGCCCCACACGCCCGAAGGCCAGCGGCTTGCCCGGCTTGATGGCGATTTTCCACAGCCGCAGTTCGCCTTCAGCTTCGACGGCGGGTTTGACGTGGTCTTCTTCGCCCACTGTGACGCCGCCAGTGGTGAGCAATACATCGCACTGCGCTGCGGCATCTTTCAGCGCCGCGCGGATACTGTCCAGCCGGTCAGGCAGACGACCGCAATCGCGCACTTCGCAGCCCAGGCGTGCAAGCTGCGCGGTGAGCAAGGCGCGGTTGGCGTTGTAGATTTGCCCGGGGCGCAGCGGCTCGCCGACTTCGGCGAGTTCATCGCCGGTGCACAGCAAGGCGACGCGCAAGGGACGGCGACAGCGCAAACGGGCAATTCCGGCGCTGGCGGCAAGAGCAATATGGGCGGCGGCAAGGCGCGTACCGCCCGCGAGCAGCAAACCACCTTGCGCCATTTCGGAACCGCGACGGCGCACGTTGCCGCCGGCGGGCACGGTGCGCGAGAAGGTAACGTACCCTTCTTGCGCGCAGCATTCTTCCTGCATCACGACGGTGTCCGCCCCGGCGGGCAGCGGCGCGCCGGTGAAAATGCGCGCGGCGCTCTTTTCCGGCAACGGCGGGCATTCGCTGGCACCGGCGACGATGCGGGCGGACACCGGCAGGCTTGCACCCTCAGCGGTGTCGGCGGCGCGCACGGCGTAGCCGTCCATGGCGGAGAGATCCGCGCCGGGCAGGTCAATCGGGCAAGGCACGTCGGCGGCGAGGATGGCGCCGCGCGCATCGTCCAGCGTGCATTCCCGCTCGCCTTGCACCGGGCGGGCTTCGTGGAGCAAAAAATTCAGGGCTTCTTCAGGCGTGAGCATGTTTTTCGTAGCGGGGAAGTTGCAGGATGAAATCCACCAGACCGGCGGCGTCGTCCAGCGCGAACACCGGCAGCGGGCAATCGGGCGGCGCGCTGTCGGCGGCCACGGCGCGGATGGTTTCATCTTCCGTCCACAGCGGCGGCTTGCCTGCCTCGGGGCGGAAGACTTCGATTTTGGGCAGCGCGCTGCGCTTGAAGCCTTCGATGAGGACGACGTCTGCGCCGCCCAGCATGTGCAGTTGCATTTCCAGCTCAGGCGCGGCTTCATCGCGCCGCTCGCCCATCAGCGCCCACTGGTTTTTGCCCAGCAGCAGCGTGCGCTCGGCACCGGCGGCACGGTGGCGCCAGGAATCCTTGCCGGGGCGGTCGACCTCGACTTCGTGATGCGTGTGCTTGATGGTAGCCACGCGCAGGCCGCGCGCGCGCAAGGCGGCAATGAGTTTTTCCAGCAGCGTGGTTTTGCCTGCCCCCGACCAGCCCGCAATCGCACAAACAATCATGGCTCTGCCCTGCCCTGCGCCGTTATTTGATGGCCGCCAGCACCGCGAACTTGCGGCAGGAATAGATGCCCTGCACCAGCGTAAAACCGGCGCGGCGCAGCATCGCCGCCTGTGCCTGTTCGGAGCATTCGCGGTCGAGCTTTTTACGTTCTTGCCAGCGCGCCATCTCTTGCGCGCTCAGGCCGCTTTGCGCAATCTGCGCGTGCCAGTGGGTATCGAACCAGCGGCTCATTTCCGGCGTCTCGGCGCAAAACTGGTCATAGTTTACAAACAGCCCGCCTGCGGGCAGTTTGGCGTGGATGCGGGCAAAGAGGCGTTCCTTGTCCGCGTCTTCCAGATGGTGAATGGACAGCGCCGAGACGATGGCGTCAAATTCGCCAGCGGGCAGCTCGCGGCGATAATCCATTGCCAGGCAAGAAACATTGCCATTTCCGGCAAAACGTTCGCGCGCTTGTTGCAGCATGTCTTCGGCAATATCGACCAGCACGTATTCGGCCTGCGCAAAGTGCTGCAACCAGTATGCGGCCAGCAGCCCCGTGCCGGCGCCCAGATCCAGCACCCGTTTGGGCGCGGCGATGCTGGCGGCCAGAAAGCCGGTCGCGCCTGCGTAGAATTCGTCAAAGCACGGGATGAAGCGGCGGCGGTTTTGGTCGTAGTCTTTCGCCACGCGGTTAAATTGCGTCTGGATGTCGTTCATGGTCTGCCCTCTGCCGTCGGGTTTAGCGGCTGCCCATCAAGTCCGGACTGGCGTAGTTTTCAAAGCGGGTATTTTCGCCGATGAAGGTCAGCCGCACGGTGCCGGTGGGACCGTTGCGGTGTTTGCCGATGATGACTTCGGCGCTGCCCTTGTCGGGCGAGTCGGGGTGATAGACCTCGTCGCGGTAGATGAACAGGATGATGTCGGCGTCCTGTTCGATGGCGCCCGATTCGCGCAGGTCTGACATCACCGGACGCTTGTTCGGGCGCTGTTCCAGCGAGCGGTTCAACTGCGAGAGCGCGATGATGGGCACGTTCAGTTCGCGCGCCAGCGATTTGACGGCGCGGGAAATGTCCGAGAGTTCCGCCGTGCGGTTGTCGTTCGGGCGCGAGCCGCTCATCAGTTGCAGATAGTCGATGACAATCAGGCCAAGCTGCCCGCACTGGCGCGCCAGACGCCGCGCCCGCCCGCGCAGGTCGATGGGGTTCAGGCCGGGCGTCTCGTCAATGAAAATCGGCGCGTCGTAGAGCTTTTGCATGGCGTTGGTCAGCCGCTCCCAGTCGTCTTCGGAAAGCTGGCCAGTGCGCAGTTTTTTCTGGTTGATGCGGCCAATGGACGACAGAAAACGGGTGGCAAGCTGCGTGCCGGGCATTTCCATGGAAAAGATGGCCACCGGCAGATGTTCGTGCACGGCGACGTGCTCGGCGATGTTGAGCGCCAGCGCGGTCTTGCCCATCGCGGGGCGACCGGCGACGATAATCATGTCGGAATTTTGCAGCCCGCTGGTCAGCTCATCGAGGTCGAGCAGGCCGGTGGGCAAGCCGGTGATTTCATGCGGGTCGTCGCGGTCGTAGAGCGCCTGCGTGCGTTCCACCACTTCCTGCAACAGCGGGCGGATGGCAATAAAACCAGACATGCTGCGCGCGCCCGCTTCGGCAATTTCCAGTACCTTGGCTTCGGCTTCATCGAGCAGCGTTTTGGCATCACGCCCCTGCGGGTTCAGCGCAC
>JAFSWK010000241.1 GCA_017444505.1 Rhodocyclaceae bacterium
ACGCTGCGCGTAGAGGGTCCGGCGGCGTTGGGCAGCAGTTGTGCGATGACGGCGCTGGCGGTCTCGGCGGTGTTTTGGCGCAGGGTGTGGTGCAGGGCGGTGAAGCGATGGGTGAGTTCGGCGCAGGCTTCGGGGTGGTCCAGCCAGTGTTCGAGTGCGTCGGCGAGTTTGTCGGCGCGAAAATCGTCTTGCAGCAATTCGGGCACCAGCGTTTCACGGGCGAGGATGTTGGGCAGACCTGCCCACGGCAGATAGAGCAGGCGCTTGTAAATATGCGCCATGAGCGCGCCGACGCGGTAGCAAATGACCATCGGGCGCTTGCACAGGGCGGCTTCCAGGCTGGCCGTGCCGCTGGCGACGGCGATGACGTCGGCGGCCTGCATGACGCGGTGCGACTGGCCGGAGAGGATGGTCAGCGGCAGGTCTTCGGCGCGCGCTTGGGCGACAAGCTGGCGGAAAATCTGCTGCGTGGCTTCGGTGGCCAAGGGGACGAGGAAGCGCACGTTCGCACGGCGTTGCGCGAGCAGGCGGGCGGCGGCAAGATAGGTGGGGGCAAGCGTGCGCACTTCGGCTTCCCGACTGCCGGGCAGCAGGGCGATGAGGGTGGCGTCTTGCGGCAGTTGGAGCGCGGCGCGCGCCGCTGCGCGGTCGGGTTCGATGGGAAAGGCGTCGGCCAGCGGGTGGCCGGTGTAGGTGGCGGGGATGCCGGCGCGCTGGTAGATTTCTGGTTCGCAGGGGAAAAGGCAAAGAATGTGCGAGACGGCGGCGGCAATTTTGTGGATGCGCCCGCCGCGCCACGCCCAGATGGACGGGCTGACGAAATGGACGGTGGGTATACCGGCGGCTTTCAGGCGGGTTTCCAGCGCGAGGTTGAAGTCTGGCGCGTCGATGCCGATGAAGAGGTCAGGCGGCGTTGCCAGCAGGCTTTGCCGCAGACGGGCGCGGATGGCGAGAATTTCGGGGGCGTGACGCAGGGCGTCGACGAAGCCGTTGACGGCGAGGGCTGCAAACGGGTGCAGGCTGGTGAAACCTTGCGCCTGCATGAGCGGGCCGCCAATGCCGAAAAATTCGGCGTCAGGATAGCGCCCGCGCAAGGCGGCGAGCAGGTGCGAGGCGAGCAGGTCGCCAGAAGGTTCTCCGGCAACCAGCGCGATACGCAGCGGGGCGGGCATGGCGGGCGGGCGCTTTGGTTAGCGGACGATGCCCCGCTGACTGTCGGCGCAGAGGAAGTCACGCAGCACGGCCAGTTCGGGCGTGGCTTGCGTCATGGCTTCGATTTCTTCGCGGGCTTGCGCCAGCGTTTTGCCGTTGCGGTACAAAACGCGATAGGCGCGCTTGACGGCGGCGATGGCTTCCGCGCTGTAGCCGCGCCGACGCAGCCCTTCGCTGTTGACGCCGTGTGGGGCGGCGGGGTTGCCAGTGACGGTGACAAAGGGCGGCAGGTCTTGCAGCAAGATGCTGCCGCCGCCGCACATGCTGTGCGCGCCGATGCGGGTGAATTGGTGCACGGCGGTCAGCCCGCCGAGGATGACCCAGTCGCCCAGATGCACATGCCCGGCCAGCGTGACGTTGTTGGCGAGGATGGTGTGGTCGCCGACCTGACAGTCGTGGGCGATGTGCACGTTGGCCATGACCCAGTTGTCATCACCGACGCGGGTCATGCCGCCGTCTTGCACCGTGCCGGTGCTGAAGGTGCAGTGTTCGCGGATGGTGTTGCCGTCGCCAATGATGAGGCGGGTGGCTTCGCCGCCGTATTTTTTGTCTTGCGGCTCGCAGCCGATGGCGCAGAAAGGGAAAATGCGGTTGTTACGCCCGATTTCGGTGTGCCCGGAAAGCACAACGTGCGCGCCGATTTCGCAGCCGTCGCCAATGCGCACATGCGCGCCGACGATGCTCCACGGGCCGATGGTGACGTTTTCACCAATGACGGCACCGTCTTCAATGATGGCGCTGGGGTGGATGCGTTCAGCCATTGTTCGGTACCTTGATGGCGCTCATGAGTTCGGCTTCGGTGGCCAGCGCGTCGCCCACGTAGGCGGCAACCTGATATTTGCCGATGTTGCGCATTTCGCGGATTTGCTGCACTTCCAGACGAAGCTGGTCGCCGGGGACGACAGGGCGCTTGAAGCGCGCCTTGTCGATGGCGGCAAAATAGGTTTCGGTGTTTTCATCCGGCTTGAAGCCGCGCGTCTTGAAGGCGAGCAGGGCGGCGGCCTGGGCGAGGGCTTCAAGGATGAGTACGCCGGGCATCACGGGCTGGTGCGGAAAATGGCCGGGGAAGAAAGGCTCGTTGATGGTGACGTTTTTGAGGGCGACGATGCGCTTGCCCGGCTCAAATTCAACGACGCGGTCGACGAGCAGGAAGGGGTAACGGTGGGGGAGATATTCGCGGATTTCGCTGATTTCCATGATGCTCATTGTGTGGGTTCCTGTGTCTTGACGGCGGTTTTTTCGAGCTTGCGCACGCGCTGGGCAAGGGCGTCGAGGCGGCGCAGGTGGGCGAAATTGAGTGTCCAGTCTTGGTGCGTTTGCTGCGGCAGGCTGGCGGTGTAGATGCCGGGCTGGTGGATAGATTTGGAGATTAAACTCCACGCGGAGACGACAACGTCGTCACAAATTTCCAGATGGCCGGAAATGCCGGCCTGACCGCCGACCATGCAGCGCGCGCCGATTTTGGCGCTGCCGGCGACACCGGCGCAGCCGGCCATGGCGGTGTGTTCGCCAATCTGTACGTTGTGGGCAATCTGCACGAGGTTGTCGATTTTGACGCCATTGGCCAGCACGGTGTTATCGAGCGCGCCACGGTCGATGGTGGTGTTGGCGCCGATTTCCACATCGTCGCCAATCACGACGCCGCCAATCTGCGGAATTTTCACCCAGGCACCATCGCGTTCGCGGGCAAAGCCGAAACCATCGGCACCGATGACGGCACCTGAGTGCACGATGCCGCGCGCGCCCAGCGTGCAGCCGGGGTAGAGGGTGACGTTGGCGTGCAGCCGCGTGCCGTCGCCGATTGCGCAGTTTTCCCCGATGACGCAATTGGCGCCGATGACGACATCGCGCCCCAGCCGCACGCCTGCGCCAATCACTGCGCCCGCGCCGATGCTGGCGCAGGGCGGTACTTCGCATTCGACGCTGGCGCGCGGATGCACG
>JAFSWK010000242.1 GCA_017444505.1 Rhodocyclaceae bacterium
CATCAGTCAGGGCACGCCCGGCGTGCTGCACGGCTTTCGCAGCTACCTGCTGCAAAGCCAGCAAGCCGGCGAACCCGACCCGGTCTATTCCATCGCCAGCGGCCTGGATTACCCCGGCTCCGGCCCTGAGCACTGTATGCTCAAAGACATGGGGCGCGTCACCTACACCACGGCCAGCGACGAAGAATGTCTGGACGCCTTCTACCGCCTCTCGCGCCGCGAAGGCATCATTCCGGCGCTGGAAAGCTCGCACGCACTCGCCTGGGCGTTCCAGTACGCGCGCGAAAACCCCACCAAATCGGTGCTGGTCAATCTTTCCGGTCGTGGCGACAAAGACATCGACTTTGTCCTGGAACACTACGGCATCCGCGAGCTGCAAGACTAACTCCGCCGCCGCCATGATTGCCCTCATCCAGCGCGTGCGAAGCGCCCGTGTCGAAGTCGGCGGACAAAGCGTCGGCGAAATCGGTGCCGGTCTGCTGGCCTTCATCGGCATTCGCCCCTCAGACACCGAAGCCATCGCCGCGCGCCTGCTTGAGCGTCTGCTCGGCTACCGCATTTTTGCCGACGAACAAGACCGCATGAACCGCAGCCTGCGCGACACGGGCGGCGGCCTGCTGCTGGTGCCGCAATTCACGCTCGCCGCCGACACCGGCAAAGGCACGCGCCCTGGCTTCTCGCGCGCCGCCCCGCCCGAACAGGCGCAACCGCTGTTTGACCGCCTCTGCGCGCAGGCGCGCGCCGCGCACGCACCGGTCGCCGCCGGGCAATTCGGCGCCGACATGCAAGTCGCCCTCATCAACGACGGCCCAGTCACCTTCTGGCTGGAAGCCGACTAATCACACCCTTGCCATCATGCGCATCACCCGCCGCCTTGAATTTGACGCTGGCCACCGCATCGCCGAACACGCCAGCCAATGCCGCCACCTGCACGGCCACCGCTACGCGCTGGAACTCACGCTGGAAGGCGAACCGCTCAACCGCCCCGGCGACGCGGGCAACGGCATGGTGCTGGATTTTTCGCTCATCAAAACCATCGCCCACGAACACCTCGTCGCCCACTGGGACCACGCCTTCCTCGTCTGGCAAGAAGACCGCGTCGTATGCGACTTCCTGCAATCGCTGCCCGGTCACAAAACCGTCGTGCTCGATTTCACCCCCACCGTCGAAAACCTCGCCCGCCACGCCTTCGCCCTGCTCGCCCCGCGCTTTCGCGCCCAATACGGCCAGGCACTGCGCCTGGCGCGCGTGCGCCTGTATGAAACCCCCAACTGCTGGGCAGACGCCGCCGCCGAAGACTGCCGCCTGTAAGCGCCGCGCCATCTGTCGGCAAGTTATGCGGGGAGCGAAGGAATCCCCTATCATTTACCCCATGAGCACTGTCCCCAACATCGTCCAATACCAAGGCTCCAAGCGCCTGCTCGCACCGCAGATATTGCGCTATATGCCGCAGCGATTCGCGCGTCTGGTGGAACCTTTTGCGGGCATGGCTTCCATGACGTTTGCGGCGGCGGCGGAAAACCGCTGCGGCGCATTCTGGGTAAATGACCTGAACGCACCACTGCTCGGCATCGTGCGCATGGCAGCGGAACAACCACAGCAATTACTGGCGGCCTACCGCCACGTATGGCAAGCACAGTTTTCTTGGCCAGACGGACACGTTGCGCACTTCTACCATGTGCGCGAACGCTTCAACGTCGGCGAAAAAACGCCCGAACACATGCTCTACCTCATCGCGCGCTGTGTGAAAGGCGCTGTGCGCTACGGGCGGGACGGGCAATTCAACCAGTCGCCCGACAAACGTCGGCATGGTACGCGCCCGGAAAAACTGGAACACAATCTGCGCACCATTGCTGCGCTGCTAGGCGGGCGCGCACAGTTTTCTGCGCTGGATTACCGCGAAGTCCTAGCAACCTGTCGTTCAGGCGATGTGGTCTATATGGATCCTCCGTACCAAGGGGTTTCAGGAACACGGGATCATCGCTATCTCGCCGGTGTGGAGTTTGACGAATTTGCCGCGGCGCTGGAAACGCTCAACCGTCGGGGCGTGGATTTTCTGGTGAGCTACGACGGCGCGTGCGGTGAAAAATCTTACGGACGCGAACTGCCGGATGTACTGGATTGCCGCAAGGTATTGTTGCGAGCAGGCCTTTCCACGCAAGCCCTGCTGCTGGGCAAAAAAGAAATCACGCGCGAGGCGCTCTATATCAGCCGTAACCTCCAGCACAATCTGGCGATGCCGCTGCATCTGCCGCCTGCTCAAGCGGAACTTTTCGGGGCAGCGGCATGACCAACGACCCGAAAAAATACCCGAAAGCATTTCTGGATCGCCTGAACGCGGTCACGGCCAAAAGGCCGCGTACCGTAATCCAACACATTTTGCAGCACGGCTTTATCACCACCGAACAGCTTCAAACCCTGTACCACTACGAACACGCGCCTCGCGCCATCCGCGACGTGCGCGAGCAAGGCATCCCGATAAAAACCTTCCGCGTCAAAAACGCCAGCGGAAAAAGCATTGCCGCATACCGTTTTGGCGACCCCGCCGATGCATCCACCAACATTGTCAGCAAAAAATCCGGGCGCACAGCGCTATCCAAGGCACTCAAAAAGGCGCTGATAGAAAAATACGGCGCACGTTGCGCCATCTATCTGGAAACGATGGACGAGGCAATGCTACAAATTGACCATCGCATCCCATTTGAGATTGGCGGCGAACGCCCGCAGGAAGATATTGACGCCTTCATGCTGCTTTGCCCGTCTGCAAACCGGGCAAAATCGTGGGCGTGCGAACACTGCGCAAACTGGACAGAAAAAAATCCAGACTTCTGCTTACGCTGCTTCTGGGCACATCCAGAAAACCATGAACACGTTGCGGGTCGCCCCGAACGCCAAGTGTGCATTGTGTTTACAGGCAACGAAGTCAAGGATTACGACCGGCTGCTTGCACTGGTCGGTGAAAAAACCGCGCAAGAAACCATCAAAAGCATCCTGCACAAGTCTTTGAAATAAGCCCGACGACTCCCAAAAGCAAATTCACCACGAAGACCGCAGCGCACGGTTGACCAAAATCGCACCATCCACACGTGTGCTGCCGCAGCGTGCGCAAACTGTGTATCCTTCCTTCCGGCGCACGCGCCGCGTTCCGAAACTTCGCACAGGCCACGCATCATGACTGAACAGACTGTACAGACCTCTTCCCTGCGCCGCTTTCTGGCGGCGGAAAATCTCATCTGGCAAATCCTTGTCGGGCTGATTGTCGGCATCTTTGCCGCCCTCTACCTGCCCGCGCTGGCCGCGCCGCTGCCCTTGTTCGGCACGCTCTTTGTCGGCGCGCTGAAAGCGATTGCGCCAATTCTCGTGTGCATTCTCGTCACCCGCTCGGTGGCCGGTTATCAACACGCCGCGCCGCCGCGCATCGGCAGTGTCATCGTGCTCTACATCGTCGGCACCTTGCTGGCCTCTTTCCTCGCCGTGGCCGCCAGTTACCTTTTCCCCGTCACCATTGAACTGCACGCCACCGGCGAAGAACTCAGCCCGCCGTCCAGTCTGGTCGACGTCTTCAACACCCTGCTCGGCAACATGGTCGCCAACCCCGTAAAAGCCATTACAGAGGGCAACTACATCGGCATTTTGTTCTGGTCGATTCTCTTCGGCATCGGGCTGCGCGGCGTGCATAGCGATGCCGCGCGCAACTGGCTCGACGACCTCGTCACCAGCGGCCTGTGGGTGATGCGCCGCATCATCCGCTTCGCCCCGCTGGGCATCATGGGTCTGGTGGCCGACGCGGTGCTCTCCTCCGGTCTGGAAGGGCTGCTGAGTTACGGCAAACTGCTCTTCCTGCTCATCGGCGTGATGCTGCTCATGGCCTTTGTGGTCAACCCCGGCATCGTCTGGGCAAAAATCCGCCGCAACCCCTACCCGCTGGTGCTCACCTGCCTGCGCGAGAGCGGCACCACGGCGTTCTTTACCCGCAGCTCGGCGGCCAACATCCCCGTCAACCTCGCGCTGGCCGAAAAACTGCGCCTGGACCGCAGCACCTACACCGTCACCATCCCGCTGGGCGCGACCATCAACATGGAAGGCGCGGCCATCACCATCGCCGTGCTCACGCTCGCCGCAGTCAACTCGCTGGACGGTTACAGCATCACCTTCGGCACCGCGCTGCTGCTGTCCATCGTCTCGGCCATCGGCGCCTGCGGCGCCTCTGGCGTGGCCGGTGGCTCGCTGCTGCTGATTCCGATGGCCGCCAGCCTGTTCGGCATTCCGGAAGACATCGCCACGCAGATTATCGGTGTCGGCTTTGTCATCAGCGTGCTGCAAGATTCCTGCGAAACCGCGCTGAACTCGTCCACCGACGTGCTCTTCACCGCCGCCGCCGCGCAAACCGAAGAGAGCATCGACCGCCACAACGAACCCCCGCCGCCCAGCACAACCGCCTGACGCGCACCGCCACCCACAAAAAAGCGCCGCACCCGACACCGGGGCGGCGCTTTTGTTTTGCGTTTGCCGCCGCGCACCATCAACAAAAACAAACACCGCACGCGCCGTCGCGTTTGCGCTGATTGTGCGCTTTTCCGCCCCTTCGCCCTGACGCCGCCCGCTACCCAGCACCTGCGAAGGCGCGCGCCGCTACAACGCGGGGCGTCGCGACACTTGTTATTGCGATTAATTTTCATTTATCATTGCAAGCCAGTTGCGAGCGCTTCTCATTTGCTTCGCATCGCCTGCCTGCACGCGGCTTTTCATCCACCTGTTTATGGAGTTTTCCCCATGTCATTGGTTACAAACAAAACCGTTTTCCGCCTGAGCGCACTGAGCCTGGCGCTGGCACCCGTCCTGAGCTGGGCGCAGGCAGCCGCGCCAGCCGCCGATTCTGCCGGGCACAAAGTCATCACGCTGCCCGGCGTGATGGTGCAAGACAGCGCCATCACGCCCGCGCCCGTTGAGGACTGGCGCTCGCTGGAACGCACCACGGACAGGGATTTGAAAGACATCCTTGCCGACCAGGTGGGCGTGCAGTTCGGCGGCGGCAATGGCGTATCGCAACACTGGACGATTCGCGGCATGGGCGCCGACCAAATCAACCTCGTGATTGACGACGCCAGCAGCGACGTGCAAATCTTCCACCATCAAGGGCGGTTTTTCAAGGATCCGGCGCGGGTGAAAATCATCGGCATTGAAAAGGGCACCGGCTCGGCCAGTTCCGGCATTGGCGCGACCAGCGGCAAAATCGAGGCGACGACCGTAGATGCGCTGGACCTGCTGCGCGAAGGGCAAAATGCGGGCTTTCGCATCAACGGCGGGCTGGCCTCCAGCAAGGACGCGGGCTGGGACGGCGGTTTTTCCGTCTACGGGCGCCGTGGCAGGGTGGACGGGCTGTTCGCCGCCAACCGCACGCACAGCGACGACTCCAAGGACGGGCGCGGCGACAAAGTGGGGCACAGCGCGCTGGACATGCGCAGCTTCCTTGCCAAAGGGGGGGTCGCCCTCACGGACGACGCGCGCTTTGTCATCAGCCAGCGCCGCGAGCAGGAATACGGCATCCGCAACCTGCGCGAAGAGTTTTTCTTCAACACCGACAACGACCAGCCGAGCGACAAAACGCGCACCATCGACACCACCACGCTCGCCCTCACAGGGCGCACGGCGGGGTTTGTGCAAACGTATGACCTCAACTTCTCGCACATGGAAAACGGGCAGGATTCCACGCCGCTGGCAGGCGGCGCGAGCACCCATGTCAACGTCGACACCAACGTCGGCAACCTGCGCCTGAGCAGCACCATCCTCGGCCATCACCGCCTGAAATACGGTCTGAACTGGCGCGAGCAGGAAGCCGGCTCCACCAGCCAGCGCAACGCTGGCCTGCGCACACAAAAGAAAACCGACACCGGCGTGTACGTAGAAGGCATCTGGCACTTTGCGCCCATCACGCTCACCACCGGCCTGCGCTACGACCAGTTTGACCTGCAAGCCAACACCGCAGACGGCAAAAGCGTCTCGGACGGCAAACTCAACCCCAGCATCGGGCTGATTTATGACGTGAATGACGAACTCGCCTTCAACCTCAGCCACAACCGCGCCACGCGCAGCCCGCGCTTTTACGAAGCCATGCTCGCCAGCACGCCGCTGGTCTATGACGACAGTCTGACCGCCGAGAACGCGCGCAACACCGAAATTGGCGTCGACTGGAGCCGGGGCGGTTTTGCCATCAGCGGTCAATATTTCTGGCAGACCATCCGCGATTTGCAAAACTTCGTCGGCCAGAACTGCCAGGGGCGCTCGTGCGAATACCGGCTGGTCACCAGTCAAGGCACGCTGAAAAACCAGGGCTACGAAATCAACGCCAGCTACCGGCGCGGCGGCCTGACAGGACGCATCGGCGTCGCCTACAGCAAACCGGAGCTGGACGGCGCCACCTACGATTCCGTAGCCACCTCCATCCCCATGGGGCGGCAATGGCTCACCGGCCTGTCTTACCGCTTTGCCAGCCCCATGCTGGAAATTGGTTGGCGCGGACGTTACGCACAACGCGGCAGCTATCTGGACTCCACGCGCGGCGGCGGTGAGACGGTCAGCCGCGCCGGCTACGGCGTGCATGACCTTTTCGCCACCTGGCAGCCACTGGGCAACGACCGCCTGCACGTCAACTTCTCGGTCAACAACCTGTTCGACAAATACTACCGCAGCCAAAGCCAACGCTCCGGCGCCTCGGCGCTCCCCGAACCCGGGCGCAGCTTTCGCCTGCGCGTAAGCTACCACTACTGACCCACCCACCATCCGGCGGCCAGAAAACACAAACCGCCATTGCACAAAAAAACGCCGCTCCGAAACCGGGGCGGCGTTTTTTTGTATTTCCCGAAAGCGGCAGCATGTGCCCATCACATAAAAATCTGGTCAGAAACAAGCCCAGAGAAGCCGCGCCGCGCGCAATTTCAGACAAGCACCGTGATACACTCGCCGCGCGCCCATCTTCTGACTGTGGAAAACCGTTTTCATTTTTCAGACTGCCTGAACAGCACTTTCCAGAAAATAAAATGCCTCACAAGCCAGAGCAAGAGACTCGATCATCGCCAGCAATTACATTATTGCTGCGGATTTCCTTTGCTTTGTGGATTTATTCCCTATTTGGATTAGGCCTCTATACGGGAACAAGAAGTGAACCAGAATACGGTTTGCTTATATTGATCATGGGTAGCTTGTTCGGCTGGCTGGGCTGCATACCCGCCATTTCAGGACTGGCTGTTTATGCGAATTATTTTTATCTATTCACTTTATGTCGTTTGGCTCACAACAAGAAAATACCCACCACCAGCACGGTTCTCATGCTGCTATTCGCCAGCTTCACTTTTCTCTTGCAAAAACTTGCCAAAAGTGAATCAGGGAGCACATCCGATATTTACGCATGGGGATGGGGCGCGATTTGGTGGGGGCTATCTTTAATTACCCTGGCCATTGCCACTTGCACAAAAAGCGGAAAAATTCCGCATGAGAAAGCCATACCGATCACAGCAAAAATTTACGCCGTCATATTATTACCTTTATTTGCCTTGTTTTTATACCAATATAATACGGCAAACAGTCAGGAAAAAACCAAATATTTCATCCCTGGAATGTATGAAATAATACCCGCAGTTATAAATCATTACAATAAAGGTCCCAGAACAGGAAACAAACCCTATTCTGCTGCACTGATATTCCTCAGCGGCGGCACGGCCTTTGTGGTGGATGAAGATGCGTTTTCGCATATTGAATACACGCCGCCCCCGCCCAGGCTGCCCGAAAACGCTGTGTTGCAAATCAATGGTCAGATTGATTTTTCTTCCCGGTGGGCGTTGGTCACGGATGATTTCAAGATCGGACTGCCCACCTCATTTGTTCATCAGGGAAAGTTGTACCAACGCCAGAACCGTTATTACACCAAGTCGATTTTTGACTGGTGGCGCGCTTCTTTCATCAAAGTCACGCCCTTTTCCGGCCATGTTGATTACGTCCTGAGCCTGTCGCAGCCTGACAGTCGGGGCGTATACCGCTTTACCATCACCGACGAAAACAAAAAGAGCGTGTTTTATCAGGCCGACATGGTGAAGAAACGAGGCAGCGCCTATCCTTTCAGCGATTACGCCGACTACACATATCCGGAGAACCATCCCGCGCAGCCGCCGGACAGCCCTGCCGTCATCTCGGAAAAATGCGCCCAGGAAAGCAACATGGTCATTCACGACGGGAAGATTCACTTTTCCATCAACAATCAGGATTTTGTGCTGGTTGCCGGTGAAAAATACGGCTACAAGAATCCGAAATTAAACAATAAAATGATAAAAGATTTCCGCCAGCACACCTTTCATGCTCCATGGTGTTCAGAGCAACTGGTTCTCTTTCCAGTTCAAAACGCAAGGCATTTTCTTCTTTTCGACAAAAGAAACATGCAACTGATTGCGGAATTTAAAACGGATTACGATGGCAGTGACCGCGAAGAGCGCGAGAAGTTTGACGCACTTCAAAACTATCTCCGCGACCATCTCGGCGACGAGAATGCCCACATTACTTTCACCTACCGCCACACGCCCAAAAAACCTGGCGGCCCATCCGATGTACACCACCATCTATTGATTCGCACGCCTGTTGGAGAGACAGAACTGTTCTTTTATGGCTTCTCTGCTTACTGAAAAGCAGGCAATTGGCGGAAAGGCCGCCTCACTTCGCACCGGCGGCGCGCAGCATCTCCACGATGGCCGTGTGCCCCGCAACCTGCGCCATGCGCAGCGCAGTCGCGTGCCATTTGTCGGCGGCATGTACATCCGCGCCTTTTTCAAGGAGCAGACGAACCGCGTCGGCATGACCTTCGCTCGCCGCCAACATCAGCGCGGTGGTGCCATCTTGGTCGACGGCATGGACATCCGCGCCATTGTCCAGCAGGCAACGCAGGTTTTTTGTGTCACCATGACGCGCGGAATACAGCAGCGGCAAGGGAAATTTGTCCGCCTTGCTATCGCAGCCCGTCTTGTTGGGCAGAGTGCGCACTTCGGCATGAACGGGAAGGTCTCTGCCCGTCTTGTTATTGCAGCGCGAAGGAGCCTCAAGCACCGCGCCAGCCTTGCGCAGCATTTTCTCAATGTCGGCATCCTTTCCGGTTTGGGCAAGGCGCAGCGCGGTAATGCCGTTTTTATTGGCGACGTTCACATCCGCGCCTTTTTTGATGAGCATTCGGACAATGTTGGCACGGCCTGTCTTCACAGCGAACATTAGCGCGGTATTGCAGTTTTTATCGGCAATATTGACATCCGCGCCTTTTTCAATGAGCAGATGCCCCGTGCCGTTGTCAATTTCCTGTGTTGCAGAGCGCATCAATCGCCCCCGCATCATGGCGAGTATCAGCGCCGTAACCCCTTCTTCATTGGTAGAGATGGCATTGATATTGGCGCCCTTTTCAATCAGCAGACGGGCGGCTTCGGCCTGATCGGACAATCCCGCAACCATCAGCGCGGAATAGCCTGTTTTGTTGTCCATGGCATTGACATCCGCGCCGTGCTCCAGCAGACAGCGCAGGTTTTTTATGTCGCCATTGCGTGTGGAATACAGCAACGGCGTGGGAAAACTTGCTTCGGATATCCTTGTATCGCAGGGCGAAGCTGCAATTTCGTTGTGGTGTCCAGCGGCGCTGTCCTGCGCAGGGTCTCCGCCCGGACTGGCAATATCTAGCTGCGCGCCGTGTTCCATGAGCAGACGGACAATGCCGGCAAGCTCTTTGTCTTTGCGTGCCGCCAGTATCCTCACCGTCAAGCTGTCCTGGGTGACGGCATTGACATCGGCGCCTTTTTCCAGAAGCACACGAACGACATCGGTATGCCCTATGCGCGCAGCGTTTTTCAGTGCGGTGCCGCCCTCTTTATCAACGGCATTTACATCAGCACCTCTTTCAATGAGCAGACGAACTGCGTTGGCATTGCCTGCCCGCGCCGCAACCATCAGCGCGGTGCTCCCTGTTTTGTCGTTGATGGTGTTGACATTTGCGCCGTTATCCAGCAGGCAGGTCAGGTTTTTTGTATCGCCGAAACCTGCGGAATACAGCAACGGGATAGGCATGCTTTCGGATGTCCTGCTATCGCAGGGCAAGCCGTCGGCAGCGCGCCCGCCCTTTCCCGTGAGCAAGCGGACAATGTCGGCATGACCATTGCGCGAAGCCAGTATCTGCGCCGTTGTGCCGTCTTGGGCAACGGCATTGACCTCGGCACCTTTTTCCAGAAGCACGCGAACAACCTCGGCGCGCCCCGCGCCCGCCGCACTCATCAGCGCGGTCACGCCGGCGCTGTTGGCGGCATTGGCATCCGCGCCGTTATCCAGCAGACAGCGCACGTTTCGGGCGTCCCCCGTGCGTGCGAAATACAGCAGCAGGGTTGAGGCGCTTTTCCCCGTCGTAACGCCGCACGGCGCGGCGTGCGCGGCAAATGGGGCGGTGGCAAACAGGACAAACGCAGCGGCGCAAAGGTGTTTTTTCATGGTACGGGATGGCGCGGTGCGCCGTCCCGCAGGGTGCGCAGGCGGCGAGTGACTGGCGCGGGTTTTTCGGCTTATTCTTCGCCCCGGGCGCGGCGCACGCGCCGCGCCCGCACGCCTTCGGCCAGGGCGTCGAGCGCGCAGACGCTGTCTTCCCAGCCGATGCAGGCGTCGGTGACGCTCTGGCCGTAGGTCAGTTCCACATCCGGCTTCAAGTCTTGCCGACCTTCGACCAGATGCGATTCAATCATCGCACCAATCAGGCGTGAGTCGCCTGCGGCCAGTTGCGCGGCGAGGTTCGCCACGACGTCCAGTTGCAGTTTGTGCTGCTTGCGGCTGTTGGAATGCGAACAATCAACCATCACCCGCGCCGGTACACTGGCGGCGGCCAGCGCCTTGCAAGCGGCGTCCACGCTGGCGGCATCAAAGTTCGGCTCTTTGCCGCCGCGCAAAATCAGGTGACAGTCTTCGTTGCCGCGCGTGCTCACAATGGCCGAGTGCCCCGCTTTGGTCACGGACAGGAAATGGTGCGGCGCAGCGGCGGCCTGAATCGCGTCAATGGCGATGCGCACGTTGCCGTCCGTGCCGTTCTTGAAGCCGACCGGACACGACAGCCCCGAGGCCAGTTCGCGGTGCACCTGGCTTTCCGTGGTGCGCGCGCCAATCGCGCCCCAGGCGATGAGGTCGGCAATGTATTGCGGGGTAATCATGTCCAGAAACTCGG
>JAFSWK010000243.1 GCA_017444505.1 Rhodocyclaceae bacterium
CGTACCGGATTTTGATGGACGACCGCGATGAACTGCCGCCACAGGAAGAGGAACCAGAAAATCCGGCGAAGTGATACCGGCTGTTACTTTTCGTTGATGTTTGTCAATTCCCCTTTTCCCGTCATGGGTACAATCCCGTCCGTTCGAGCCGTCCTTGCGGGCATGTTGTCTTGCTTTGGATGGCTCACGGTCTCTCTGTTGGGGTTGGGGTGTGCCTTCGTGCACACCCTTTTTTTGTCTGTACGCTTTGTACGTTTTGCGCCGCGAAGCCGCGCGCTCGCTGGGGTTGCTCATGCAGGATTCTGAAAACACGCCGCCGCTGAATACGCCGACCCGCCACGATGCGCACGGCAGCTATGGCGTGGCGCAAACGGTGGAGGATTTTCGTCACAACCTCGCGCAGGTGCGCGCGCGCATTGCGGCGGCCTGCGAGCGCGTCGGGCGCGAGGCGGGCGAGGTGCGGCTGTTGCCGGTGAGCAAGACGGTGGACGAGGCGCGGCTGCGCGCGGCGTATGCGGCGGGTTGCCGGTTTTTTGCCGAGAACAGGCCGCAGGAGGCGGTGCGCAAGTCGGAAGAACTGGCCGACCTGGACGGGCTGCGCTGGTCGGTGATTGGGCATTTGCAGACCAACAAGGCGAAGCTGGTGGCGGGCTGCGCCGAGGAGTTTCAGGCGCTTGACAGTCTGCGCGTGGCCGAGGCGCTGGAACGCCGCTTGCAGCAGCTCGGGCGCGGGCTGGACGTGTTGGTGCAGGTGAATACGTCGAATGAAGCGAGCAAGTTCGGTCTGCCGCCGGAGGAAGTGGCGGCCTTTTTGCGCCAGCTTGGGGCGTTTCCGGCGCTGCGCGTGCGCGGGCTGATGACGCTGGCGATGTTGTCTGAGGATGCGCGTGCGGTGCGGGCGTGTTTTGTGCGGCTGCGCAGCTTGCGCGATGCGTTGCGTCAGGATGCGCCGGTGGGCGTGGTGCTGGATGAGCTTTCGATGGGCATGTCGGGTGATTTTGAGATTGCCATCGAAGAAGGGGCGACGATTGTGCGCGTGGGGCAGGCGATTTTTGGCTCGCGCGCGCCGGTTTCGGCAGGCTAGGGGGCGTAGCGGCGCGAACAGCGGCGCATTTCCCCCTGTATTCGCAAGACGGGCTGGCGGCGGGCGGCGGTACAGTGCAAGCCATGGGAAAAGGTGCGCGCGCCGGATGGCTGGCACGAAACCTGCATCTTTTCTGGCGTATTGGATTGCAGGAGCCGCAAAATGATTCGCTCACTCTGGACTGCCCGCACCGGCCTGGATGCGCAGCAAACGAACCTGGACGTGATTTCGCACAACCTGGCGAACGTTTCCACCTCGGGCTACAAGCGCGAGCGCGTGGTGTTTGAAGACTTGCTCTATCAAACCCTGCGTCAGCCCGGCGCGCAGCACACGCAGCAAAACGAAATCGGCACTGGCTTGCAGATTGGCGTAGGCGTGCGCCCGATTGCGGTGGCCAAAAACTTCACCCAGGGCACGCCGCAGGAAACCCAGAACGATCTGGACATCATGATTAACGGCAACGGTTTTTTGCAGATTGAAATGCCCGATGGTTCCATTGCCTACACGCGCGCGGGCAGTTTTTCGCGCGACAGTCAGGGCAACATGGTGATGTCCGGCACGGGCTATCCGCTGGCCGACGGCATCAATTTGCCGCAAGACGCGGTGCGGGTGAACATCAGCAGCGACGGCGTGGTCTCAGCGGTGATTTCCGGGCAGGCCGCGCCGGTGCAGGTGGGCACGATTCAACTGGCGATGTTCATCAACCCGGATGGCCTGTCCAACAGCAGTGAAAACCTCTACACCGAAACGGCCACCAGTGGCCCGCCGAACATCGTGCAGCCGGGCACCAATAGTTCTGGCACGCTGAAACAGGGCTGGATTGAAAACTCGAACGTGAATGTGGCCAACGAGCTGGTCAACATGATTATCACCCAGCGCGCCTACGAGCTGAATTCCAAGGCCGTTTCGACTTCCGACCAGATGCTTGGCCGCCTGACGCAGATGTAATCACGGGAGTTTGCCGCCATGATTGCCGCCCGCCGTATTCTTCATTTCATGCCCGCGCTGGCCGCGCTGTGTCTGGCCGGTTGCGCGCAGTTGCAACCCACGCCGCCGGCGCTGGTGCATCAGCCGATGACGGCGCGTCCGCAAACATCCGGCGTGCGCGCCCAGCCGATGGACGGCGCGATTTATCACGGCGGCGTCAGTTCCCTGTTTGCCGACCGCCGCGCCCGTCAGGTAGGCGATACGCTGACCATTCAACTGGTGGAACAAACTTCCGCGACGAAAAACAATACCAGCAGCACCGAGCGCAGTTCTTCCATGAGCGGCGGCATCAACGGCCTGAGCAAGCTGCCGCTGGGCGCGCTGGTCGGGCTGAGTGCCGATGCCAGCACTTCGTCGAGCTTTGAAGGCTCCGGCAACGCGGCGGCCAACAACAGTTTTTCCGGCACCATCACGGTGACGGTCATTGAGGCGCTGGCCAACGGCAACCTGCTGGTATCGGGCGAAAAGCAGATGGCCATCAATCAGGGCAACGAATACATCCGCTTTTCCGGCGTGGTCAATCCCGACACCATTTCGCCTTCCAACACCGTGCAATCCACGCAGGTTGCCGATGCCCGCATTGAATACAAGGGCAGTGGCGCGATTGCCGAAGCCCAGCAAATGGGCTGGCTGCAACGCTTCTTCACCATCATTTCGCCCTTCTAAGCCGTACCGCCGAGGAGTACCGACATGATTGCCCGCCTGTTTGCCGTTTGCCGTTGCCGCCTTGCCGCCTTGCTGGTGCTGGTGGCAGTTTTTGCCGCCCCGCCCGCGCAGGCCGACCGCCTGAAAGACATTGCCTCGATTGCCGGTGTGCGTGACAACCAGCTTGTCGGCTACGGGCTGGTGGTCGGGCTGGACGGCACGGGCGACCAGACCACGCAAACGCCTTTTACCGTGCAGAGCATGAACAACATGCTGGCGAACCTCGGCGTGCGGCTGCCGCCGGGCACGAATTTGCAGGTGAAAAACGTCGCCTCGGTGATGGTCACGGCGGATTTGCCCGCCTTTGCCCGCCCCGGGCAACAGATTGACGTCACCGTCTCGTCCATCGGCAACGCCAAGAGCTTGCGCGACGGCACGCTGATTATGACGCCGCTCAAAGGCGCGGACGGGCAGGTCTATGCCATCGCGCAGGGCAACTTGCTGGTCGGTGGTGCCAGTGCCAATGCCCCCGGCGGCGGCGGGCAGACCATCAACCACATGCTGGCCGGACGCATTCCGCGCGGCGCGACGGTGGAACGTGCCGTGCAAGGCAATTTTGGCGACGGCGAGACCGTTACCGTCGAACTCAACCGCACCGATTTTGGCACCGCCCGCAAAGTGCTTGATGCCATCAACGGCAAGCTGGGCGCGGGGCTGGCGCAGGCGCGCGATGCCCGCACGATTGAAGTGCGCGCGCCGCTGGATGCTTCCGCGCGTGTGTCCTTTCTGGGGCGGCTGGAAGAGCTTGAAATTACGCCCGAAGTGGCGCAAGCCAAGGTCATCATCAATTCGCGCACCGGCTCGGTGGTGATGAACCAGCTTGTGACGCTGGATAACGTAGCCGTCGCGCACGGCAACCTCACCGTCACCATTGGCGCGGACACCGTAGTTTCGCAACCCGCACCGATGTCCGGCGGGCGCACGGTGGCCGGTCAGCGCGGCAATGTCAGCATCGACCAGCCGCGCGCCAGCCTGGTCAATCTGGCCGAAGGTGCCAGTCTGGACGATGTCGTCAAGGCGCTCACCAAGCTGGGCGCGACGCCGATGGATTTGGTCAGCATCTTGCAGGCGCTGAAAGCTGCCGGTTCGCTGCACGCCGATTTGGAGGTCATCTGAACATGGCGGACACTTTCTTTAACCCGATGGTCGCCTTCGACCCGTCTTCCTTCGCCGCGATGAAGGGGCGGACGGCGCGCGATGCGGCGCAAAACGGCGACTCGCCCGAAGCGCTCCGGCAGGTGGCCAAGCAGTTTGAGGCGCTGTTTTTGCAGATGGTCTTGAAATCCATGCGCGACGCCACGCCCAAGGATAGCCTGCTCGATAGCGAAGAAACCCGCATGTTTCAGAGCCTGGCCGATGAGCAACTGGCGATGCATCTGGCCGAAAAGCAGGGCGTGGGGCTGGCGGACGCCATCGTGCGGCAAATGTCGCCGTATCTGCGAAACAGCGCGCCGCCGAAAGAATCGACTTCCAACAGCGCAATCAGTTCGCTGTTTGCTGACCCGCAACCGGCGGGCGCGATTGGCAACAAGGCAAAAGAGATTGCGGCGAGCGGTGACTTTTTGCCACTGACGACGGCAAAAAATGCCGAGACCGCGCCGGGTTCGACAACCACTGCCGCGCCCGTGTCGCCACGGATGCGCTCGCTTTCCCCGTTGCAGCAAAGCGTGAAAGGTTTGGTGGAAGACGTCACCGGGCTGGGCGAAGCGGCAGTCAGCAGCGTGCAGGGGCTGGCCGGCAAGGCGCGCAATTTTGCCCGCGAAATCTGGCCGCACGCCAAGGCGGTGAGCCAGCGCACGGGCATTCCGGCGGCCTTCATCGTCGCGCACGCGGCGCTGGAAACCGGCTGGGGGCGCGCCATTTTGAAGAATGCAGATGGCGAATCGACCCGCAACGTCTTCAACATCAAGGCCGGACGCGGCTGGCAAGGCGGCAGCGTCAGCCTGCCGGTGACGGAATACGCGCAAGGCCGCGCCTACACCGAACGGGCGAGTTTCCGTTCGTACCGCTCGCTGGCCGATTCGTTCAACGACTACGCCCAGATGCTGACCGGCAATGAACGTTATGCCGGTGTGCTCGGCCAGAAAAGCGGCAGCGGCTTTGCCCGCGCCTTGCAGGATGCGGGCTACGCCACCGACCCGCACTATGCCCGCAAGCTCTCCGGGCTGATTCACAGCAATGTGCTGAAAGTGGCGCTTTCCGGGCTGAAATAAGCGCGTCCGGGGCGCTTGGGGGCGATGGGTACGCGGCGCTGCGCGCGGGCGCAGGCGCGCGCGTGTTTTCCAGTGTGTAAAAGTTGGCACGTCTCTTGCTTTAGAGAAGGCAGGACAAACCAATTTTTGCTTGCAGGAGAACGATCATGGGTGGCTTGCTTGGAATCGGGTTGACGGGGCTGTTTGCCGCGCACACCAACCTGGAGACGACTGCGCACAACCTGCAAAACGTCAATACGCCGAACTACAGCCGTCAGAAAGGTGTGCAAACCACGCAGATGCCGTACTACACGGGCGGCTACTACGTCGGTCAGGGCACCCTGATGACCACGGTGAAGCGCGAGTTTGACCAGCATCTGGAAAACCGCGTGCTCTATGCCGAGGCGCGCTACACCGAGTTTTCTTCCTACGACGCCCAGATTGAGCAGATTAACAACATGCTCACCGACAACGACACGGGCTTGTCGACCGTCTTTCAGAGCTTCTTTGCCGGCGTGCAGGAAGTGGCGGCCAACCCCACCAACATTCCCGCCCGCCAGTCGCTGATTTCCGAAGGTTTGTCGCTGATTGAGCGTTTCCACTCCATCAACACCCGCCTGTCCGAAATCAGCCAGAGCATTGAAGGCGAAATGGCCGACTGTGTGGAATCCATCAACTCGCTGGGGCAAGAGATTGCCGACCTCAACCTGATGATTAAGCAGGCCGACACCGGGCGTGGCGAAGCCAACGACCTGCGCGACCGCCGCGACCACGCCATCCGCGAGCTGAACAAACTCATCCGCGTCAATCCGGTGGTCACCGAAGACGGTCAGATTGACGTATTCATTGGCAACGGCCAGCCGCTGGTGCAGAAAAACACCTCCTTCAAGCTGGCGCTCGTACCCGGCAAGGACGACCTCGGTCGGCACGATTTTGCCGTCGTCAGCGGGCGTGGCGTACAGGTCGAGCTGCCCGAAAAATTGCTCACCGGCGGCCAGCTGGGCGGCCTGATCAGCTTCCGCAAAGAAGCGCTGGAGCCGGTGCGCGACGGCGTCAACCGCATCGCCCTTCAGTTTGCGCTGCAATTTAACGAGCAACACCGCTCCGGCAACACGCTCGACGGCATCATGGGGCAGGACTTCTTCGACCTGAAACC
>JAFSWK010000244.1 GCA_017444505.1 Rhodocyclaceae bacterium
GCCCAGCGTTTTCCTGAATGGCGCGCCTTTCGGTCAAGGCCGCATGGAACTGGGCGAAATTCTCAACAAGATTGATACCGGCGCGACCGAACGCGCCGCCGAGCGCCTCAATGAAATGGCACCCTTTGACGTGCTGGTCATCGGCGGCGGGCCTGCGGGCGTGGCTGCCGCCATCTATTGCGCCCGCAAGGGTATCCGCACCGGCATCATCGCCGAGCGCATCGGCGGCCAGGTGCAGGATACACTGGCGATTGAAAACCTCATTTCCGTGCGCCAGACCGAAGGGCCGAAACTGGCGCTGGATCTGGAAGCCAACGCCCGCGACTACGGCGTGGAAATCATCAACCTTCAGCGTGTCGCGCATGTTACGCCCGCCTCTGCCCCCGGCGTGCAGGCGGCGATTACGCTGGAAAACGGCGCCGAGCTGCGCGCGGGCGCGGTGATTCTTGCCACCGGCGCGCGCTGGCGCGAGATGAATGTGCCCGGCGAGGCGGAATACCGCGCCAAGGGCGTGGCGTTCTGCCCGCACTGCGACGGCCCCTTGTTCAAGGGCAAGCGCGTGGCCGTCATTGGCGGCGGTAATTCCGGCATTGAGGCGGCCATTGATCTGGCCGGTGTGGTCGAACACGTCACCGTGCTGGAATTTGCCCCGACGCTGCGCGCCGATGAAGTGCTGCTGCAAAAACTCGCCAGCCTGCCGAACGTGACCGTGCACAAAAACGCGCAGACCACCGAAGTGCTTGGCGATGGCCACAAGGTCACCGGCCTGCGCTACACCGACCGCGAAAGCGGCCAGTCGCGCCAGATTGATCTGGCCGGGATTTTCGTGCAAATCGGGCTGGTGCCGAATACCGCGTGGCTCGATGGCGTGGTCGAACGCAACCGCATGGGCGAAATTGTCGTCAATGCCCGCAATGAGACCAGCGCCTCCGGCATTTTCGCCGCCGGCGACTGCACCACGGTGCCCTACAAGCAGATTGTCATCAGCATGGGCGAGGGTGCCAAGGCTGCGCTGAGCGCCTTTGATTACCTGATTCGCAACGCGAACAATCGCCTTTGAACCGAGGGGTTTTGGGGGGCGTGCGGTGCGCCCCGCTCTGTTCACCCCTTTTTGCGCCCGCTGCCGGAGGGTTTGCGGGCGTTTTTTTTGACCCCCACGCTCATGCCAGCCCGTCTTCGACGGTCTGGCATTCGCTGCCCCCCGAGGGGGCTGCCGCCCTCCACGTCGCCGCTACGCGGCTCCGGCTCCGGCGAGCGAAGCGTGCTTCGCTTTTTTCGCCTCCGCCCTTGAGGCGGCTCGGCGGCGGGCGGTGTGCCCCCACGTTCGCGCCAGTCTGCTTCGCAGACTGTCACTCACTGTTCCACGTTGCCGCCCTTTAGGGGCGGCATCCGAGACGGAGCGATGCTCCGTCTCCACCTCGCCGCTATTCACCCTTCTCGTTGCAGCAGCCAGGCTGCCGCTAGTCCGTTGACCAATCCTGTCACCGTGGCGGCCAGCGCCAGCACGGGGACGAGGTAGAGCACGCTTTCGTGCGGCACCAGCCACAGGCGCACCAGTGCCAGTTGTCCGCCCAGATGGGCGAAGGCGGCCAGTATGCTGAGGGTTACGGGGCCAAAAAAACGCGCGGGCAAGCGCGCCGCCGCTGCCAGCGTAATCAGGCTGGTTAGCGCGCCGGCGAGGCTGAGGAAAAAGCCGGGGGCGAGGAACTGCCCCAGCAGCAGGCTGCCGGCAAATACGCGCAACAGCGAAACCCACGCCGCATCGCGCCAGCCCCAGCGCACCAGCACCACCAGCACGATGATGTTCGCCAGCCCCGGCTTGACGCCCGGCAAGGGC
>JAFSWK010000245.1 GCA_017444505.1 Rhodocyclaceae bacterium
GCCCCGCGCCCAGCACGATGGCGGCGCGTTCGGCAGGCGCGGCGGGACGCTGGCGCGGACGGCGCAGCTCACCGCGCAGCATTTCGCGCTTGTCGCCAAAGCCGGGCACTTTTTCACAGGCAAAACCGGCGTGCTGCAAGGCTTCGCGCACGCCACCGGCGACCGACCACGTGGCCAGCGTCGCCCCCGGCGCTGCGCAGTGCGAGAGCAGATGACAGACACGCGGCGTCCACATCTGCGGGTTTTTCGCTGGCGCAAAGCCGTCCAGATACATCGCGTCCGCCGCGCAGCGCAATTCGGCCAAGGCGTGCTCCACCTCGCCAAAAAAGAGGTCCAGCGTCACCGCGCCATCATTCAGATGCAGCCGGTGCAGACCCGGCGTAATCGCAGGCCGGGCAGCGAGAAATTCCGCCGAGAGCGCCTGCCAGCTTTGCGGCCAGTGCGCGTGGATGCGGACATAATCCCTGTGGCGCAGCGGATAGCGTTCAATACTGATGAAGTGCAGCGCCGCGCAGCGCTGCGGGTCTTCGCGCCAGGCCGCCCAGGTGGCGGCGAAATTCAGCCCGGTGCCAAAGCCGGTTTCCAGAATCACGAAACGTTCCCGCCCCCGCCAGCGCTCCGGTAGACCATTGCCGGCAAGAAAGACGTGCGCCGCCTGCCCGGGGCCGCCGGCGCGGGTGTGATAGATGTCGTCAAACTGGGGCGAGGCGGGCGTGCCGTCGTCCAGAAACGATATTTCGGCAGCCGTGATGGGCGTAAAGGCAGACATGGCAAAGGCGTAAAAATAATTGACCGATTTTGTCGGAAAAAAGCTATACTACCGAAACAGCCAGCGTACCCTGTGAACCCTGTGGCTGCAAGTTGTATCGGAGAAGAACAATGAGATTGACAACGAAGGGGCGGTTCGCCGTCATGGCCATGATTGATCTGGCCGAAAATCAGGCCGATTCGCCGGTAAGCCTTGCCAGCATTGCCGAGCGTCAGGAAATTTCCTTTTCCTATCTGGAGCAACTCTTTGGCAAGCTGCGTCGCTATCAGATTGTGAAAAGCGTGCGCGGACCAGGCGGCGGTTATCGTCTGGCGCGCGATGCGGCGGAAATCACCGTCGCGGACATCGTTATCGCCGTTGATGAGCAACTGGATGCGACTTCCTGTGGCGGCGAGCAAAACTGTGTGGACGCGCGCCGCTGCCGCGCACATCACCTGTGGGCAAACCTGAACCGCCGCATGTTTGCCTATCTGGAATCCGTAACGCTGGCCAATCTGGTCGCCTCCGAAATCGGGCCGGAGTCGGAAGAAACCTTGCGCCGCATGAATAGCCGCTGAGGAAGGATGTTGCACATGGAAGACGCTCTGAAGCTGCCCATCTACATGGATTATTCCGCCACTACGCCGGTCGACCCGCGCGTGGTCGAGGCGATGATTCCGTGGCTGGGCGAACGTTTTGGCAACCCCGCCAGCCGCTCCCACGCCTACGGTTGGGAAGCCAGCGAAGCGGTGGAGCGCGCGCGCGCCGAAGTCGCCGCGCTGGTGGGTGCGGATGCGCGCGAACTCATCTGGACTTCGGGCGCCACCGACTCCGACAACCTCGCCATCAAGGGCGCGGCGCATTTTCATCAATCGCGCGGCAAACACCTGATTACCGTCAAGACCGAGCACAAGGCCGTGCTCGACACCATGCGCGAACTGGAACGCCAGGGGTTTGACGTCACCTATCTGGACGTGCAGGAAAACGGCCTGCTGGATGTGGACGCCTTCGCCGCCGCGATTCGTCCGGACACCATTCTGGCCTCGGTGATGCTGGTCAATAACGAAATCGGCGTCATCCAGCCGATCGAGACGCTGGGGCGCATCTGCCGCGAAAAGAACGTGGTCTTTCACGTCGACGCGGCGCAGGCTGCCGGCAAGGTGGACATCCATCTTGCCGCGCTGCCGGTCGACCTGATGAGCTTGTCCGCACACAAAATTTACGGCCCGAAAGGGATTGGCGCGCTCTACGTGCGGCGCAAACCGCGCGCGCGCATTGAGGCGCAAATGCACGGCGGCGGCCACGAGCGCGGCCTGCGCTCCGGCACCTTGCCCACGCATCAGATTGTCGGCATGGGCGAAGCGTTTCGCATCGCGCGCGAAGAAATGGCGGCGGAAAACGCCCGCATCCTCGCCTTGAGAAACCGCCTGCTCTCCGGCCTGCAAAACGGCATGGAACACATCTACGTCAATGGCGACCTGGAAGCGCGCGTGGCGCACAACCTGAACGTTTCCTTTGCCTACGTCGAAGGCGAATCGCTGATGATGGCGGTGAAAGACATCGCGCTCTCGTCCGGCTCGGCCTGTACCTCGGCCAGTCTGGAACCATCGTATGTGCTGCGCGCACTGGGGCGCAGCGACGAGCTGGCGCACAGCTCCATCCGTTTCAGCATTGGCCGTTTTACCACTGCCGAAGAAGTGGATTACGTGGTGCGCGTGTTCCGCGAAAAAATCGCCCGCCTGCGCGAAATGTCCCCGCTCTGGGAAATGGTGCAGGAAGGCGTCGATCTTGCCAGCGTGCAATGGTCGGCGCATTGAGCAATTCAGGAGAAACATCATGGCATACAGCGAAAAAGTGCTTGACCACTACGAAAACCCCCGCAACGTCGGCAGTTTCGACAAAAGCGACGAACACGTCGGCACCGGCATGGTGGGCGCGCCCGCCTGTGGTGACGTGATGAAGCTGCAAATCAAGGTCAATGAAGCGGGCGTGATTGAAGACGCCTGTTTCAAGACTTACGGCTGTGGCTCGGCGATTGCGTCCAGCTCGCTGGTCACGGAATGGGTGAAAGGCAAAAGCATCGAAGAGGCGCTGGCCATCAAAAACAGCCAGATTGCCGAAGAGCTGGCGCTGCCGCCGGTGAAGATTCACTGCTCGGTGCTGGCCGAAGACGCCATTCGCGCCGCCGTGGATGACTACCGCAAAAAACAGGCGGGCGGCGAGGAGCAATAATCATGGCCATCACCGTCACCGAAGCGGCAGCCCGCCACATCGAAAAATCCCTCACCCGTCGGGGCAAAGGCATCGGCATCCGGCTGGGCGTGCAGACTTCCGGCTGTTCCGGCATGGCCTACAAGCTGGAATTTGTCGACGCGCCCGGCGAAGAAGACCAGGTGTTTGAATGCCACGGCGTGCGCATCGTCGTCGATGGCAAAAGTCTGGTCTATCTGGACGGCACCGAGCTGGATTTTGTCCGCGAAGGGCTGAACGAAGGTTTCAAGTTCAACAACCCGAACGCCAAAGCCCAGTGCGGTTGCGGCGAAAGTTTCAGCGTCTGAGTTGCCGGTATGACGGATTTGCCGGAGCAAGGCCACTTCGCCCTGTTTGCGCTTCCTGTGCGTTTTCGTCTGGACGAAGCCGCGCTGGCCGCTGCCTGGCGCACCTTGCAGGCGCAATTTCACCCCGACCGCGCTGCGCATCTTTCTGCCGTTGAACAGCGCCGCGCCCTGCAATGGGCGACCCGCATCAACGAAGCCTACAACGTGCTGCGCGACCCGCTCGCCCGCGCCGCGCATGTGCTGGAACTTAACGGCGTGCCGCTTGACCTGGAACGCAACGCCGCCATGCCGCCCGAGTTTCTCATGCAGCAGATGCAATGGCGCGAGGCGCTGGAAGAGGCGCGCACGGATGCGGGCGCGCTGGACGCGCTGGCGCGCGAAGTCGCCGCCGCCGCGCAAGCGCAACAAGACGCGCTGGCGCGCGCCTGCGATGACCAACAAGACTACGCCGCCGCCGCCCAATGGCTGCGGCGTTTGCATTTCACCGAACGCCTCCGCGCCGAAATTGGCCGCGTTCGCACTGCACAGGATTGCTGATGGCCCTGCTACAAATCGCCGAACCCGACGCCGCCGCCGCCCCGCACCAGCACCGCTGGGCGCTGGGCATTGATCTGGGCACCACGCACTCGCTGGTCGCCGTGGTGCGCAATGGCGCGCCCGAATGCTTGCTGGACGAAGACGGCCACACGCTGCTGCCGTCCATCGTCCGCTATGCCGATGATGGCGCGGTGCTGATTGGCCGCCGCGCCGCCGGGCAAACCGGCGCGATTGCCTCGGTCAAGCGTCTCATGGGGCGCGGCTATGCGGACATTCCCAATCTGGCAAGCAACACGCTGGAACTGGTCGAAGGCGACGGCATGGTGCGCCTGCACACCGCGCAAGGGGTGAAAACGCCGGTGGAAGTCTCGGCGCGCATTCTCGGCGCGCTGGCCGAACGCGCCCGCGCACGGCTAGGCGAAGACTTTGTCGGCGCGGTCATCACCGTACCGGCGTATTTTGACGACGCCCAGCGTCAGGCTACCAAAGACGCCGCGCGGCGTGCCGGCATTCACGTTTTGCGCCTCTTGAACGAACCCACCGCCGCCGCACTCGCCTACGGGCTGGACCGCGCCGCCGAAGGCGTCTTTGCCATTTACGACCTGGGCGGCGGCACGTTTGACTTGTCCATCTTGCGGCTTTCGCGCGGCCTCTTTGAAGTCATCGCCACGCATGGCGACAGCGCCCTGGGCGGCGACGATTTTGACCACCGCATTTACTGCTGGATGCTGGAACAAGCCCGCATCAACCCGCCCAGCCCTGCCGACATCGCCCGCATGATGCGCGCCGCGCGCGCCGCGAAAGAGGCGCTCACACAAGATGAAAGCACCCGTATCGCGCTCACGCTCGATAGCGGCGAAGCGATTGATTTGACGCTTTCGCGCGCCACGTTCTTTGAGATGACCACGCTGCTGCTGGAAAAAACGCTCGCCAACGTGCTCGCCGCCCTGCGCGATGCAAACCTTGCCGCCAATGACATTGACGGCGTCGTGCTGGTCGGCGGCGCGACTCGTATGCCGCATGTGCGCCGCGCGGTAGCGGAATTTTTCGGCAAGGAACCGCTGGTCGATTTGGACCCCGATCAGGTCGTCGCGCTGGGCGCAGCGCGTCAGGCCAACATCCTCGCCGGCAACCGCGACGCCAATGAAGACTGGCTGCTGCTCGATGTCATTCCGCTGTCGCTGGGCGTGGAAATGCTCGGCGGGCTGGCGGAAAAAATCATCCCGCGCAATGCCACGCTGCCCATCGCCCGCGCGCAGGAATTCACCACCGCCCGCGACGGTCAGACGGCGATGAGCATTCACGTCGTACAAGGCGAGCGCGAAATGGTCGCCGACTGCCGTTCGCTGGCGCGTTTTGAATTGCGCGGCATCCCGCCGATGGTCGCAGGCGCGGCGCGCATCCGCGTCACCTTCCAGGTCGACGCCGATGGCCTGCTCACCGTGCTGGCGCGCGAAGAATCCACCGGCGTGGCGGCGAACATCACCGTGCAACCGTCCTACGGCCTGACGGATACCGAAATTGCCGACATGCTGCGTGCCAGCCTCGCCCACGCCGCCGATGACCGCGACGCCCGCGCGCTGGCCGAAGCCCGTCTGGAAGGCGAACAACTGCTCGCCGCCACCGCCTCGGCCATCGCCGCCGACGGCGACTAGCTCAGCGCCGACGAACGCGCAGAAATTGACCGCCACTGCACTGCGCTGACAGACGCCATCGCCCGCGCGCAAGACACCGTCGCGGTCTACCACGCCACCGAAGCACTCGCCAGCGCCACCGAAACCTTCGCCGCCCGCCGCATGAACCGCAGCATCCGCAACGCGCTGGCGGGCAAAAACATTGACGAACTGGAACTGCCGAAATGACGCAAATCGTGGTGCTGCCGCACGCGCAGCTTTGCCCCGAAGGGGCGGTCCTCGAAGCCGAAGCGGGCGAGACGCTCTGCGAGGCGCTATTGCGCAACGGCATTGAAATTGAGCACGCCTGCGAGCAATCCTGTGCCTGCACCACCTGTCACGTCATCATCCGCGAAGGTTTTGCCAGCCTGAATCCGGCGGACGAAGACGAAGAAGACATGCTTGACCGCGCCTGGGGGCTGGAAGCCAACAGCCGTCTATCCTGTCAGGCGCGGGTGGGCACGGAGCCGCTGGTCGTCGAAATTCCGCGCTACACCCTCAACCTCGCCCGCGAACGGAGCACACACGGATGAAATGGACTGATACCGTCACGATTGCCGAAAGCCTGCTGGAAACCTACCCTGATGTTGACCCCGCGCGCATCAACTTTGTCGACCTGATGGACAAGGTCATGGCCTTGCCGGGCTTTGACGATGAGCGCGAGCGTTGCGGCGAGCGCATCCTTGAAGCCATCCAGCAAGCCTGGCTGGACGAGCGTGACTAACCCCTTCCGGAAACGCCCATGAACCGCCGAGACTTGCTGCGTCTTTTTGCTGCCGGAATGCTCCTGCCGCCCGCCGCCCGCGCGCTGGCCGCAAACGCCGGAGCGGACGCGGGCAAACTGCTGTCGGTCGATGCGCTGGCCACGGGCAAAAAGCTCAAAACCCTGCCCAAACTGGAAAACCGCGCCAAGCGCCCCGGCCTCTTTCGCGCCACGCTCACCGCCCGCGCCCGCAAAATCGAACTGCTGCACGGCAAACCCACCGCCTTCCTCACCTACAACGGCCACTATCCCGGGCCGCAAATTGTCGCCACGGAAGGCGACACGGTAGAAATTGACTTTCGCAACCAGCTTGACCAGCCCACCTCGATTCACTGGCACGGCCTGCCCGTGCCGCCGCTGCAAGACGGCAACCCGTCCGAAGCCGTCGAACCCGGCGCGCGGCGGCTGTACCGCTTCACGCTGCCCGAAGGCTGCGCCGGCACCTACTGGTACCACACGCAAGCGCACGGCCTGCTTGCCATGCAAATGTACAAGGGCTTGCTGGGTTCGTTCATCGTGCGCGCCCAGGACGACCCGCTCGCCGACCTGCCCGAACAGCACTGGTTCTTTTCCGACGTGCGCCTGCGCAAAAACGGCGCCATTGCCGAAAACACCGCCCGCGACTGGATGGATGGCCGCGAAGGGCAGTTTGTGCTCATCAACGGCCAGTATCGCCCGCGCATCCGCGTCACCGGCGCGCAGCGCATCCGCATCTGGAACGCCTGCAACGCCCGCATCCTGAACCTCTCGCTGCCCGGCTGCCGCTTTATGGTTGTCGGCACCGATGGCGGCCTGCTGCCCGCCCCCGCCGCACCTGTGGAACGCCTGCTCATCGCCCCCGGCGAACGCTACGAAGTCATGGTGCAGACCGATTCCCCGCTCAACGCCACGCTGCTCAACCTGCCGTTTGACCGCCACAAACTGCTGGAAACCCCCGCCGCCGACCCGCAACCGCTGGCGCAAGTGGATGCGCACCCGGGCAAGCACACCGAACTGCCGCCCGTCTTGCGCACCATCGAAGAACCCGGCGCCGGCCTGCGTCAGGAACTCGCCTTCACCGCCATGCTGGATGCCCGCGCCGCCCGCAGCGAGGACGACCGCGCCAGCGGCCAGCCCGAAGACTTCCCCGAACTGCTGGCGATGTTCCGCATCAACGGCAAAAGTTACGACATGCGGCGCGCCGACCTGCGCGCCCCCGTTGATAAGCCGCTGGACTGGACGCTGCACAACAAATCGCGCACCGACATCGTCTTTCACCTGCACGGCGCGCAATTCATCGTCGCCCAGCGCACCCTCGGCAACCACACCGAACGTCCCCCGCTGGCGTGGAAAGACACGCTGCACCTGCAAGCCCACGAAACCGCCCGCATCCGCTTCGTGCCGCGCGAAAAAGGCATCCGCCTCTTCCAGTGCCAAATCCTCGAACACGCCGCGCTGGGCATGATGGGACAACTGGAAGTGGTGTGAGTTGTGCGCCAGCGGTGCAGACGCTGCGCCCAAAACAAAACGCGCCGAAGCATTCCGGCGCGTTTTTCATGCGGGGGGCGAGGATTCAATCTACGTCTCGCTGTGCGATGTATTCCTTGACCACGTCCGCATCCGGGGCGAGGACGGCGACTTTTTGCGGGCGGTCTTCCAGGTCGCGCAAGTCTTCGGGCGGCTGTGGCGCGTCACCGAGTGCTTCGCGCAGGGTGTCGGCAAACTTCACCGGCTGCGCAGTTTCCAGCACCAGCAGCGGCACGTCGGGCGGCAGCGTGTCCCGTTGCTGACGGGCGACGTGCATTGCATCGGCGGTGTGCGGGTCGATGAGGACGTTGTATTGCTCGCAGATGCGGCGGATGGTTTTCAGACGCAGGGCGTGGTTGCTGGCACCGGAAGAAAAAACAAAATCCGCAGATACGCGGGCAAATTCGGGCGTGCCGGCCAGGTCAAAACCTTGCCCGTCGCCCCATAGCCGTTTGAGCGCGGCGGCGTCGCGCCCGACTACGTCGAAGATGAAACGCTCGAAGTTGGAGGCTTTGGAAATGTCCATCGACGGGCTGGAGGTGACGAAGGTGTCTTCCGGCGCGCGCGGGCGGTAACGTCCGGTGCGGAAAAATTCGTCGAGCACGTCGTTTTCATTGGTGGCGACAATCAGCCGCGCGACAGGCAAGCCCATCTGACGGGCGATGTGCCCGGCGCAGACGTTGCCGAAGTTGCCCGAAGGCACGCAGAAGGCGACTTGCTGACGGCTGTTTTCAGTGGCCGCCAGATAGCCCTTGAAGTAATAGACCACTTGCGCAGCAATGCGCGCCCAGTTAATCGAGTTGACCGCGCC
>JAFSWK010000246.1 GCA_017444505.1 Rhodocyclaceae bacterium
GAACCGGCAACGCCCGAACCGGCGACGCCCGAACCGGCAGCCTCCGCGCCCGCTTCGCAAGACGTTGGCTGGGTGACGGTGGGCAAGGACGATGTGCGCGAAGTGCAACTGGATCGCGGTGCCGTGATTGATTCGGACGCTGGTACCAAAGTTGCCTGGGTGCGCATCAACATGCTCTCTGATGGCGACCGCGACTACGCCGCCATCAAGGCGATGAACCGTTTTGACTGCAATACCCGTTCCTTTACCACCTTGAAGCGCGTCTATCTCAACGCCCGTCATCACATCTTGCGCGAAGAGTCGGTGAAGGACGAAGCGCCGGTGCACTTTACGGCAGGCTCGATGGACGAGCGGCTGTGGCGCGAAGTGTGCGAACAGGGCAGCTCCAGCGAAGGCGGTGGCGCGGCGGCCTTGCAGGACGTGGCCGCGCGCGTTGAACAGGCGCTGGCCGCTGCCGGTGCAAAATCCGTCCGCGGTGCGGATGGCAGCACTATCGTGCGCTTGGGCGGCGGCGAGGATGTGACGCCGGAACCCGCGCCAAGACCGGCGCAACGCCCAAGCACGCGCGCGGTGGCGACGGAAAGTGCGGATGGCGGGCGGGATGCGCCGCTGTGCCGCCGGGGGCGCCAGCAGGCACCCATCGACATCATCGAACGCGGCCCCGAACACGAAGCCGAGCCGATTGCCTTTGATTACCGTCCCGCGCCGTTCCGGATTTCGGTCAATAAACACGATGTGCGCCTAGACCTGAGCGCGCAGGAACAGCCCTCAGAGCTGTTTTACGCCGGCAAGCGCTATCAGCTTGCGCAAGTCTCGCTGCGGATGCCCGGCACGCGCATCAATGCGCGCAAAATGGCGCTGGATGTGCAGTTGCTGCACAAAACGGCCAATGGCGCGGCGCTGATGCTGGTGGTGCCGATGGTGGTGGGCGAATACG
This sequence comes from Rhodocyclaceae bacterium, assembly GCA_017444505.1. Taxonomy (GTDB): domain Bacteria; phylum Pseudomonadota; class Gammaproteobacteria; order Burkholderiales; family Rhodocyclaceae; genus JAFZMK01. The sequence continues at coordinate 938 of JAFSWK010000246.1, forward strand.
GCGAGTCGCCGGTGTTGGAGCAGATTCTGGCTGCGCTGCCTGCGCGCATTACGCGCAGCGTCACGCTGCCCGGTTCGGGCGAGCTGGATTTGCCGTCGCTGATTCCCTTTGATGGCGCGTATAACCGCTATCAGGGTTCGCTGACCGAAGCGCCGTGTACGGAAAACGTCATCTGGCTGGTGATGCGCTCGCCGATGGTGATGTCGGTGGCGCAACTGGCGCAGCTTCAGAAAAAATTCCCCACGCGCCTGGGGCGTGCTGCCCAGCCCGCAAACGGGCGCACGGTGGTGACGTATCGCTGAGGCGTCGCGCACGGGCACGGGCGAAAAAGCGGGCGGTGGCCATGCGCCACCGCCCGTTGCGTTTTCAGGAAAAGGCAAGACGGTGAGGCGCGCCGAAAAACACGCGCCCGTCAGCCTGACGATACAGGAGGCGCAGCTTATTCGCCGCTGCCGCCGCTGTTGTCGTCGATGCGATAGAAAATCGTCGGCTGGCTTGCGTCGGCGGGCGACCAGCCGCAACCCAGCAGGCCGTTGCCGACCAGCTCAGTGGTGTCGTGCGTGATTTTGCGCGCCACAGAGCTGCCGCCTTCGGTGAGCACGAAACCGCCCTTGCGCCATTCGATGCGGGCGTGCTGGCGGGAAGTGCGGGTGTTGTTGATGACGATGTCGTTGCCGCGCTCGCGTCCGAGCAGGAGGATGGGATGATGGTCATCAATGTGGAAGACGAAATCCTGATAGCGTAGTTCAAGGCGAGTCGGCATGGTTTTTGTTCCTCCTGTGAAATGCCGGGTAATCTGAAAGAGCGGGGCAGACTGAACACTGGCGATGCAGTAGCCCGCGCCCTGTTTTGCGGCGCGTACCACCGCCTGGCTGGCGAGCGCTTCGCCGGCCTGCGCCCGGTCGACAATCTGGATGGCGGTATAAAAAGGCTCCCGCACCGCAGGGCTGCCCGAGGTAACGGAGACGGGCACGCGGTCGGCAAACAAGGGTTTGGACGGCGGCGAGGCCTGTACGCCGTGATGCAGCCCAATGCGCGCCCGCACGGGCTGACCGGCAGGCGGCGGCAAGTCTTCAATGCGTTCAAACACCGCACTGACGGCGCTGATGGCCGCGTCGCACGAGGAAAACAGTACGTACAGCCGGTGACTGTCCTGCGCCTGCACGCGCCCGCGCAGCGGCGCACAGGCGAGCTGGGCGCGGCGCAAGGCGCGCTCCAGGATGTCCTGTGCTTCACTGTCGGGCAGTTCAGGGCTGAGCGGCAGGATTTCAACAATCAGGGCGCAGCGTGGTGCGGCGGCGGTCTCGGTCATGGCTCCGGAGAAACGTCTTCGGTAATCGGGCGAACAAGGGGCAAGCGTACCATGTTTGTGCCCGCTTGCAGCGCGATGGTGTCAAAGGCCGTGTCGCCGCCTTCGGGCGGGACGGGGCTGCCGCGTTCAATGTCACGGAAGGCGAACAGGCGCGCGTCGGCCAGGTGCGAGGGCACAACGTTGCGCATCGCCGTGGCGATGGAGGCGATGCGTTCGGGGTGTTGCCGCTCCCATTCGGCCAGCATCGCCTTGGCTTGCTGGCGTTGCAGGTTCGGCTGGCTGCCGCACAGATTGCAGGGGATGATGGGGTAGCGCATGGCGCGGGCGAAGCGGGCAATGTCGGCTTCGCGGCAGTCAATCAGCGGACGGATGACGACGTGCTGCCCATCGTCGCTGACCAGTTTGGGCGGCATGGCTTTCAGGCGTCCGCCGAAAAAGAGGTTGAGGAAAAAGGTTTCCAGCATGTCGTCGCGGTGATGCCCCAGCGCGATGCGGGTCGCGCCCAGTTCGCGCGCGGTGCGGTACAAAATGCCGCGACGCAGGCGCGAGCACAGCGCGCAGGTGGTTTTGCCGGGGGCAATTTTGCTTTGCACGATGGAGTAGGTGTCTTCGGTAACGATGCGGTATTCCACGCCCAGACTTTCCAGATAGGCGGGCAGCACGTCGGCGGGGAAGCCGGGCTGTTTCTGGTCAAGATTGACGGCGACCAGCTCAAAGCGCACCGGCGCGCGCTTTTGCAGCGCCATCAACACGGTGAGCAGGGTGTAGGAATCCTTGCCGCCGGAAAGGCAGACCATGACGCGCTCGCCCTCGCCAATCATGCCGTATTCGACGATGGCTTTGCCGGTGGCGCGTTCCAGCTTGTGTTGCAGGCGTTGCGCGGTGGCCGAGAGGGTGGGCGGCGTGCTCATTGCGGACAGTCGGGGGCGGCGGACATCATGGAAAAATCGCGCTCGAAGCGTTGCAAATGCTGGCCGCCGTCGACCAGCAGGGTAGTGCCGGTGAGCGCGCGGTTGTGGAGCGCGAAGACGACGGCGTCGGCCACTTCGTCGGGCGTGGAAGATTGATGCAGCGGGCTGAGTGCGTGCAGACGGGCGAAGTGTTCGCCGTCACGCATCTGCGGGCCGGGCAAGGTCAGCCCCGGCGCAATGCCGACGGTGCGCACCTGCGGCGCCAGCGCCTGCGCCAGCAGCGTGCTGGCGCTTTGCAGCGCGGCTTTGGAAAGCGTGTAGCTGAGGTAATCCGGATTCGGGTTCCACAGTTTTTGGTCCAGCAGATTGATGAGCACACCCGCGCCCGGCGCGGCATTGCGTGCGCGCAGGTGTTCGTGCAGTGCCTGCGCGAGCACGATGGGCGCGGCAGTGTTGGCGCGCAGATGGCGTTCGAGCAGGGCGTAGGTGAAAGATTCCGGATTGTCATACTCAAACAGCGCGGCGTTGTGGACGAGCGCATCCAGCGTGCCAAAGCGCGCGAGCACGGCGGGCACCAGCGCGCGCACGCTCGCTTCGTCCTGCAAGTCGGCAACAAAATGGGCGCATTCCACGCCGCTTGCTTGCGTGCATTGGCGCGCGGTGTCGATGGCATCCGCAACGGACGCATGACAATGCACCGCCACGCGCCAGCCTTCGCGCGCCAGCCGCAAGGCAATGGCGCGCCCCAGACGGCGTGCGCCGCCGGTAATCAACACGGTGCGGGCAGGTGTGGTCATCGGTCAGACGGCAACATGAAAAGCGCCCGCAGGGTCGGGCGCAGCGGCGCTATTTTAACAGGCTGGCGCGGGGGCGTAAGCGGCGGGGTCTTGCTGGTAGAACGCGGCCAGCAGTTGATAGACCTCGGCATAGGCGGCGCGCAGGCGGTGCGGGTCGATAAAGAACGTTTCGGAAGCGACGGCGAAAAATTCCGCCGGATGCTCGGCGGCGTAAGGGTCCAGCGGCAGGGCGTCCCACGCGCGCTCGTCGTCTGCGTCCTCAATGGCGTCGCAGCGGCGCTGAAAGTCGTCAAAGGCGGCGGCAAATACGCGCGCCCACTGCGCACGGGAAAGCGGCGCGGGCAACGGCGGGCAGCCGTTGGCTTGACCGTCGGCCATGTCCAGCTTGTGCGCAAATTCGTGCACGATGACGTTGATTTGCGGGTCAAACCCTTCGTCTTGCCAGCCGAGCAGCACGGGGCCGTCTTCGCGGGCTTCGCCGCAAACGATGTCGGTGTATTCATGCACGACGCCGTATTCGTCCATTTCCGCGCGCGGGATGAGAATCTCACCGGGATAGACGATGACGCCGAGCCAGCCGCGATAGGCTTCCACGCCCAGGTGTAGCACGGGCAGCGCGGCTTGCAGCGCGATGGCCAGCAGCATGTCGTCGGTCAAGGTCAGGCCGCCCGCGCCGGAAAATTCTTTTTGCGCCAGACACTGCATGGCGCGCTCGCGCAGCGCCTGCGTGTGGCCGGACGGCCCCCAGGCAAGAAAGGGCAACGTGCGCTCAATGCGCTGCCAGTGCGCGGCATCGGGCGCGGCGGGCGGGCGGCGGCGCAGGGCGCGAAACGGGTCAGACATGGTGGGTTTCGGGCAGGAAGGGGCGCGGGTCGACCGGCGGCGTTTCCCCTTGCATCAGCGCGGTGAGCAGCCGCGCCGCGCCGCAGGAAAGCGTAAAACCCAGCGCGCCGTGGCCGGTGTTGAACCACAGACCGGGCACGCGAGATGCGCCAATGACCGGACGGTTGGATGGCGTGACCGGACGCAGCCCGCACCAGGCCTCGGCCTCGTCGCTGTACGTCGCACTCGGAAAGCTCTGTTCCAGCCAGCGGCGCAGCAGCGCGATGCGCGCCGGGTGCGGCGTGCGGTCAAAACCGCCAATGTCGGCCATGCCCGCGACGCGCACCGTCTCCCCCAGACGCGAACAGACGATGCGGCGCGATTCATCCGTCAAACTGACCGTGGGCGCACGCTGCGCCTCGCGCACCGGCGCGGTAATCGAAAAACCTTTCACCGGATACACCGGCAGGCGCAGCCCCAGCGGATGCACCAGCGCCGCGCCGAAACTGCCCGCGCAAATGACCACGGCATCGGCGCGCAGCCGCTCGCCCGTGTCGCCTTCTGCGCCCGCCAGCGTCGCGCCTTGCCCGTCGACTGCCGCAATCGTGCTCTGCCAGCGAAAACGCACGCCCGCGCGCGCGCATTCTGCCGCCAGCGCGCGGGCAAACAAACGGGCGTTGCCCGATTCATCGTGCGGCGCGTACAGCCCTCCGGCCAGACGCGACGCCATCGCGCCCAGTGCCGGTTCAATGTCCACGCAACGCGCGGGCGTGCACAGCGCAGAGTCGATGCCGTGCGCGGCCAGCAAGCGTTGCTTTTCGGGCAGCGCGGCCAGTTCTTCCGCACGTTCAAACAGGTGCAGAATGCCCGCCTGACGGTCTTCGTATGCCAGATTGAGTTGCGCGCGCAGCGCCGCGATGGTTTCGCGGCTTGTCCGCGCCAGTGCGGCGATGGCGTGCGCGTTGGTGGCAAAGCGCGCCGGCGCGCATTCGCGCAGAAAGCGCAACCCCCAGCGCCACAAGGCGGGGTCGGCCTGCGCCCGAAAGCGCATCGGCGCGTCTGCCCGTCCCAGCCAGCGCAGCAAAATGCGCGGCGCGGCGGGCGAAGACCACGGCTCGGGATGGCTGGCGGAAATCTGCCCGCCGTTGGCGTAGCTGGTTTCCGTGGCGGCCTGCTCGCCGCGATCGACCACCAGCACCTCGTGCCCGGCCTGGCGCAAGAACCACGCGCTGGTAATGCCCGAAAGCCCCGCGCCCGCAATGATGACCTGCATGTTTGCCTTGTTTGAAAGATGAAATGCTCGCGCCGGATTGTAGCGCTGCCATCGGTCTGGCGCTTGGCCGCAAGGGCGTCTTGTGCGGCTGTTTTTGCCTGCAAAAAATGGTTCAAGTTTCCGGAAACCGTGCCGTTAATGTGGGTGAGCGCGATTGCCGGAACCTTGTGCAGGGCGGCATTCCCATTTTCATTTCCTAGGAGTGCGATCATGAACATCACATCTGTCAGTCCCAACATGGAGGGGATGCCTGCGGGCAGCTTGACCGTCCGTGTGCAGGGCGATCGTTCCGCTCCGGTACAGCCCGTTCAGGCAACCGATCCGGAAATGATTGCCGGTACCCAGACCGCGGATGCGGCAGCCGCTGCCGGTCAGGTCGCGGGCGGTACGCAGACAAAAGAAGGCGATGTCCAGCAACAGGCCAACAGGCAGCCCAGCGAATCGGAAATTCAGGAAGCCATTGACGAGGTTCGCCGCGTCATTGAGCCGGTGGCACGGAACTTGCAATTCTCCGTGGACGATGACACCAACCTGACGCTGATCAAGGTGGTCGATTCGGCGACGGATGAAGTCATCCGCCAGATTCCCTCGGAAGAAATGGTGGCCATTGCCAAGGCAATCGACAAGCTGCAAGGCATGTTGCAGCAAGGCGTGTTGCTGCGCGACAAGGCTTGATTTTCAAACAACGTTGTACGCAGGCTGAACCCATGAAACAACAGCCTGCGTGAGGTCGCCGGGCACGTGCCCGGAAGGAGAAGAGCAAATGTCGATAACAGGACTGGGCGCGTCGCTGGGGGTTGGCTCCGGCATGGACATGGCCAAGATGGTCAATCAGTTGATGGAGCTGGAAGCCGCCCCGCTGACCCGTTTGCAGAACAAACAGGCGAAAGAGACGGCCAAGCTGTCCGCCTATGGGCAGGTGAAAAGTGCCCTGTCGGATTTTCGCTCTGCGCTTTCCGGTCTGGTCAAACCGCGCGGCAAGACGGTGGATGTCTACAAGGCCGAGGCGCAGGAAGGCGCGGGCTTTACGGCAACCGTCAAGAATGGCGCGACGCTGGGCGACTATCAAATCGCCGTCAAGCAGCTTGCCAGCACGCAGCGCATCGTCACTGCCAAGGGTGATGCCGCGCCCAAGATTGGCGCGGGCGACGAGGAAAGCATGTTGACCTTCACGGTCGGCTCGCTGACCGATGACAAAGCCAACCTCACCGGCAACCTGAAAACCACCACCATCGCCTTCAAGGGCAGCACGCTGGAAGAGTTGCGCGATGCCATCAACAGCAGCGGCGCGGGGGTGAAAGCGTCCATTCTGGAACAAGGCACGGGCGCGTCGAAAACGCAGCAACTGGTGCTGGCCAGCGAAACCGAAGGCGCCGGTGGCGCGTTCCGCATGATTGGCACGGGTCGCCTGGCCGAGTTTTCCTATACGCCGACTTCGCTGGAAAAACCGGCGGAAGGCGCTGACGAGGTGGATGTGAACCTCTGGAACGCCATGAGCGGCGGCAAGTTCGACACGCTTCAGATTGCCCAGGGCGCGATTGCGGAAATTGACGGCATCGAGGTCAAGAGCGATACGAACAAAATCACCGATGCCATTCCGGGCGTGGAGCTGGTGCTCAACAAGTTGAGCACCTACACCGCGCCGGACCCGGCCAGTGGTTCCACGGGCGGCGGTGCCGCCTCGGGCGATCGCATTGAAGCGGCCACTGCCAAGCCTGCGTCCGGCTATGAAACGCACCGCCTCAATGTGACGCGCAGCGACAGCGGCCTCAACGCCGAGCTGGAAAAGGTGATTGAAGCCTATTACAACGTGATGGAAACCATCGACAACCTCACCGCCTATGACCCGGATGCCGCCGACGGCGAAAAAGCCTCGCTGATGACCGGCGATTCCTTCCTGCGCACGGTGCGCAACGAGCTGGAAAACGCGCTGTTCGGCAATTACAGCGTGGGCGATAGCGGCGTGACTTCGCTCTCGCAACTGGGCTTGTTCCGCGTGCCGTTGAAAGACGGCAAGGCCAATCTGGACAAGGATGCGAAGATGTCGCTGGATGCGGGCGCGCTGACCAGCGCCCTCAGCAACAAGAAGATTGACTTGGTGAAGTTCTTCTGCGGCGTGGAAGAAGTCAAGGCTGAAGACGGCAACGTTACCACCAAGGGCATCCAGGGCTTCGGCGAACAACTGGCCGCCCGCATCGACGCCATGCTCGATAGCGACAAGGGTTCGCTGGGGCGCGCCACCAGCGGCGTGCAGGACAATATCAAGTCCATGGAAAAAGAGGCCGAGCGCATGGTGGAAAAACTGGAAGCGACGCAACAGCGCTACATCACCCAGTTTGCCGCGCTCGATACCCTGCTGGCGCAGATGACGCAAACCAGCACGGCCTTGCAGAACCAACTGGCGAGCCTGGTTTCGCTGAAAAATAACTGAGCGGTGCGCGCGCCGCGCTCACGACCCCGCCTGTCCGCCCCGTCCGAATCGGGGCTGCGGCAGGCGGGGTCAGATTTTTTGGGGTGTTGCGGGCGTTACTGCGGCGGCAGATTGTCTGCCAGCAAGGCTTCGACGGCGGCGCGGCGGGCGCGCTCGGCACGGCGTTTGCCCTGATTGCGGGTGCGGGCAGGGTAGATGCACAGGCGCACGGGCACGTCTTGCCAGTCAAAGCTGAGGATGGCTTCGGGCACGGGCGGCGTGGTCAAGCGGCGCGGCTCGCGGTGTTCTGGCTGCAAGCCGAGGTTGAGCAAAAAGATTTCCACTTCCTTGGCGCTTTCTTGCGGATAGAGTTCGATATCCAGTTCGCTGTACCGGCCCGCGGTGCCGTCGAGCGCGCCGCCGGTCAGCCACGGGTCAAATTCGTCCAGATGCGCCATCAATTCCAGCGCCGCCGCGCGCATGGCGTGCAGCCGCTGGCGCTGTTCGTCATCCTGAAACAAGGATTGCCACACACGCAGTTCGGCCTCGATTTCGGCGTTATCGGGCAGGCAGCCGCCGTTTTCCGGAAAACCCAGACGGCGCGCGGCGCGGCGTTTGGCAAAGCCATAATCGGCCACACCTTCTTCGGCCATCATGCGGGCGGCGAGTGCGGCAATTTCGCGGCGGGCGGAACGGGAAGCGGAAGACATTGCGGCGGCGGCAGGTAAAATCAGCGGTTCGCCGGATTCTACGGGATTCGCGCGGCGTTTTTGGTTTTTCTGGCGGAGCGTTTTTTTCATGCACATCCACATTCTCGGCATCTGCGGCACCTTCATGGGCGGCATCGCGGTATTGGCCAAGGCAGCAGGGCACACCGTGACGGGCTGCGACGCCAACGTCTATCCGCCGATGAGCACGCAGTTGCGCGCGCAAGGCATTGAACTGATTGAAGGCTATGACGCCGCGCAGTGCGATATTGGCGCTGACGTGTTCATCGTCGGCAACGCCATTTCGCGCGGCAATCCGCTGCTGGAAGCCGTGCTCGACCGTGGCCTGCGCTACGTTTCCGGCCCGCAATGGCTGGCGGAAAACGTGCTCGACGGGCGCTGAGTGCTGGCGGTGGCGGGCACGCACGGCAAGACGACGACTTCTTCCATGCTGGCCTGGATTCTGCAAGACGCAGGTCTTCAGCCGGGCTTTCTGATTGGCGGCGTGCCGGAAAATTTTGGCGTCTCCGCGCGGCTGGGCAAAGCGCCGTTTTTCGTCATCGAAGCCGACGAATACGACACCGCCTTTTGCGACAAACGCTCCAAATTCGTGCATTACCGCCCGCGCACGCTGCTGCTGAACAATCTTGAATACGATCATGCCGACATCTTCCCCGATCTTGCCGCCATCGAGACGCAATTTCACCATCTCGTGCGCACCGTGCCGGGCATTGGGCAAATCATCGCGCACCAGCCCGAAGCGGCCTTGGAGCGCGTCTTGCAACGCGGCTTGTGGTCGGATCTGGTGCGCTTTGGCGAGGGCGCGCCGTGGCAGGTGACGGCAGGCGACAATGGCGCGGCGCGTTTTACGCACGCGGGCGAATTGTTGGGCGAAACCATGCTGGCGCTGGCGGGTGCGCACAACCGCATGAACGCGCTGGGCGCGCTGCTGGCCGCGCGGCACGCGGGCGTGACGGTGCAAGACGGCATTGCGGCGCTGGGGCGCTTTCAGGGCGTGGCGCGGCGTTTGCAGGTGCGCGGACAAGTGCGCGGCGTGACCGTGCAGGACGATTTCGCGCATCACCCGACGGCGATAGCCGCGACGCTGGAAGCGGTGCGCGATGAAATGCGCGGCGCGGGTCGGCTGATTGCGGTTTTTGAGCCGCGCTCCAACACCATGAAGCTGGGCACGATGGCCGCGCGCCTGGCGCCTTCGCTGCAAGCGGCGGACGCGGTCTGGTGCTATACCGGCGGCGTTTCATGGAACGTTGCCGAGGCGCTGGCGCCGCTGGGCGAGCGGCTGCGCGTGAGCGCGGATTTGCATGTGCTGCCGACGGAAGTCGCCGCCTTTGCGCAGGCGAATGATCGCATCGTGGTAATGAGCAATGGCGGTTTTGGCGGCATCCATCAAAAATTGCTGGATGCGCTGGCAGGCGGGGCGGCGGCGCAATGAAACTGTTTTCCGCGCTCTACGAGCGCACCCTGCGCTACGCCCGTCACCGGCACGCGGTGTGGTATCTGGGCGGGCTGAGTTTCATGGAATCGTCGTTTTTCCCGGTGCCGCCCGATGTGCTGCTGATACCGATGTGTCTGGCGCAGCCCAAACGGGCGCTGTTTCTGGCGCTGGTGACGACGCTCACTTCCGTGCTGGGCGGTCTTTTCGGCTATCTGATTGGCCACTTTGCGCTGGAAGCCATCACGCCGCTGCTGCACAGCGCAGGTTATTGGCCGTATTACGAAAAAGCGCAGGCGCTGTTTGCCGAATGGGGCTTCTGGGCGGTGCTGGTGGCCGGTTTTTCGCCGATTCCGTACAAGGTGTTTACCATCGCCGCCGGCGCTGCCGCGATGCCGTTTGTGCCCTTCGTGCTGGCTTCGGCGCTCTCGCGCGGGGCGCGGTTTTTCCTCGTGGCGGGGCTGATTCGCTGGGGCGGCGAAAAGATGGAAGCCACTTTGCGCCGCCATGTGGAAATCGCCGGATGGGCGAGCGTGGCGATTCTGGCGCTGGCGCTGGTAATCTGGAAATGGTGAGCGAGGGCGCGCGGCGGTGATTGTCGACACGCATGTGCATCTGGATGCCGCCGAATTTGCCGCCGATGTGGATGCGGTAATGCGTGCCGCGCGCGCTGCGGGCGTCGGGCGTTTTGTGGTTCCGGCAGTCACGCCCGCGATGTTTGACGGCATTGCCCGTCTGGCGGCGGCGCACGCCGAAATCGCCCCCGCCTGGGGGCTGCATCCGCTGTATGTGGAACAACTGGAAGACGACGCGCTGGCGCGGCTGCGTGCGCAGATTGCGGCGCAGCCGCCGGTGGCGATAGGCGAAATCGGGCTGGATGCCTACCCGGGCGCGCCGGACTGGGCGCGGCAACAGCGCATTTTTCAGGCGCAACTGGCGCTCGCCCGCGAGCTGGGTTTGCCGGTGATTGTGCACGCGCGCCGCGCGGTGGAGGCGGTCATTCAGATGCTGCGCCAAGAGCGTCCGCCCGGCGGCATTGTTCATGCCTTTAACGGCAGCGCGCAGCAGGCGCGGCAGTTGCTGGACTGCAATTTCCGGCTCGGCTTTGGCGGCGCGATGACCTTTGCCGGTTCCACGCGCATCCGCCGTCTGGCCGCCGAATTGCCGCTGGATGCCATCGTGCTGGAAACCGACGCGCCCGACATCCCGCCCGCCTGGGCAAACGGCACACGCACCGAACCGGCGTGGATTGCGCGCTACGCGCAGGTGCTGGCAGATTTGCGGGGCGTGCCGCTGGCCGAAATCGTCGCACGCACCAGCGAAAACGCCCGCGCCGCATTGCCCGCGTTGATGCAAGACAAGGCTGACCCGCTGGTGCCCAACGAGACGACAGTGACCGCCATGCGCGCGGCGCGTGCGGGCGAGCTGGAAGCGGTGACGCTGGAAGAAATCAGGGACGACATTCAGTCGGCGCAGACCTGAGCTGCTGCGCCGCGCTTTGGGGAACGCACTCAGGGCGTGTTTGCTTCCTGCGGTGCGGGGTGTTGGAAGACCTGGCGCAGGTAGGCGAGGAAGGTTTGGTCTTCGCACAGGGTTTTGCCGGGCGAGTCGGAAATTTTTGCTACTGGCTGGCCGTTGCACGAGACCAGTTTCATGACGATGTTGAGCGGCGCAAAGGGTGTGTCGTTGGTCAGGGACGTGCCGATGCCGAAGCCGGTCTGGATGCGGCCACGGAAATGGCGGTGCAGCGCCAGCGCCTTGGGGATGGAAAGGCCGTCGGAAAACACCAGATGTTTGGTGCGCGGGTCGATGCGCAGGCGGCGGTAGTGCTCGATGGCCTTTTCGCCCCATACGACGGGGTCGCCTGAATCGTGGCGCAGGCCGTCGAAGAGTTTGGCAAAGTAGAGGTCAAAATCACGCAAAAAGGCATCCATGCCGACCACATCGGTGAGCACGATGCCCAAATCGCCGCGATATTCCTGCACCCAGCTTTCCATCGCGGCTTTCTGAAAATCGCGCAGCCGAAAGCCGAATGCCTGATGCGCCTGCATGAATTCGTGCCCCATGGTGCCGATGGGCGTCAGCCCCAGCGTGCGGGCAAGATGCACGTTGGACGTGCCGCGGAAGGCTTCGGGCAGCTCGCGCGCCAGCGTGCGCACCACTTCATCGTGCCACTGGCCACAATAGCGGCGGCGCAGGCCGAAATCGGACAAGGAAAGGTCGTCGCCGGTCTCTGGGTCGGCCAGCGCCTCGCGCACCTGCGCCACTTTCGCGTGCAGGCGGCGGCGCGCCTCGGTCAGCGCCTCTTCGCGCCGGCCCAGACGGCGAAAATACAGTTCATTGACCACGTAGAGCACGAGAATCTCAAAGGCCATGACGTGCACCATCGGGCCACGGGCGACGACGGTGAGCCGCTCGCCTTCGGTGCCGACGTGCAGAAAGCGGCGCTGGAAGCGAAAGACGGAAAGGAAGTCGACAAAGTCGCTTTTGATGAAGCGAAGATTGCGCAGGTAATCGAGTTCGTCCTGCGTAAAGCGGAGGCTGCACAGGCGCTCCATCTCGGCTTCGACGGCGGGGCGCAGTTCGGCCAGCGGAAATTCGGGCGTGTTGCGGCACACAAAGCGGTATTCCGCCTGCGCGCCCGGATTGCAGTGCAGCAGCGCCTGCCACATGCTGAATTTGTAGAGGTCGTTTTCCAGCAGACTGCGGACGACCGGAGCGTCATGGTTCATGGGTGGATTCCTTTTGCGGGCGGGCAGGGTGTGTGCGGGCGGGTTAGTAGTGCGGGGGAATTTCCTCGCGGGCGGAAAATTGCACGCCTTCGGGCGCGGCGCGGCGCAGTTCGTTGGCCAGCGCCTGCAATTGCGCCTGCTGGCGTTCGATGAGCTGGCTTTGGCGGAAGAGTTCGTGGTTCAACTGGTCGACGGTGTCTTCCATCAGCGCCAGTTTGGCTTCGATGCGCTCGATGCGCTCTTCGTCTGCGGTGGCGTGCGTCATGATGCGATGGCCTCGTGTTCGGCGGCGGCTTGTTCGGCGGCGATGTCTGCCGCGCGCGAGGCGGGGCTTTCCAGACTGATGCGCCCCAGCAGCCCGGCGCGAAAATCGGTGAGCAAAATGCGCGCGGCCTTTTCGCGGTCCAGCGCGCCGCCTTTGAGCAAACAGCCGCGCTTGCGGCCAATGAGGTCGACCAGTGCGGGCGCATCCAGCGCCGCCAGCGCCGCCTCTTTTTCGCGGTAACGTGCCGCCAGCGTGCCCGGCCAGTCGCGCAGCAAAAGCGCCGCCAGCGCCTCGGCCACGTCTTCTTCAATGAGCGCATTGACGCCGATGGCGTGACAGATGGCGAGCAAAAACCCGTCGGCGTCGCGTTCGATTTTCGGCCACATCATGCCCGGCGTGTCGGTAATCGTCATGTGCGCGCCCAAATCCAGCGTCTGTTGCGACTTGGTCACTGCCGGTTCATCGCCCACGCGGGCGACACGCCGTTGCAGCAGCGCGTTCATCAACGTCGATTTGCCCACATTGGGAATGCCCATAATCATGATGCGCAGCGGTTTCGTGCCGTCCGAGCGGTGCGGCGCGGCGGCCTGAAAGATGGCCGGCAGACGGGCAACCTCGCGCGGTGCCTTGCTGTTGAGCGCCACGGCCTGCACGTCGGGCTGGGCGCGGTAATGCGCCAGCCACTGCGCGGTGATGTCTGGACAGGCAAGGTCAGACTTGTTGAGGATTTTCACGCACGGGCGCTGGCGGTGCGCGCGTAGCTGGGCAATCATCGGATTGGCGCTGGCTTCGGGGATGCGCGCATCGAGCACTTCGACGACCAAATCGGTGCGCGCCATCGTCTCGGCGGCCTTGCGACGCGCCGTGACCATATGCCCGGGAAACCACTGGATTGTTGCCATGACTGCAAGAAGGCCGCAAAGAGCGGCATTATAGCCGCGCCATCCCGTGCCCGCGCGTGGTGTGAAAAATCGCGCGGACGGGGGAAAATGGCGCTTTTTGCCGGAGGAACCGAAATGGACGCGCAAAGCACGCCGAAAGACGACGAGGCCGTCATCGCCGCCATGCGAACGTGGGTGGAAAAAGCCGTCATCGGGCTGAACCTGTGCCCGTTTGCCCGCTCGGTGTATGTTGCCGAACAGGTGCGGTTCGTCGTCTCGCGCGCGCCGCATCTGGATGGCTTTCTGGAAACGCTCGATAGTGAGCTGGATTTTCTCGCCGCCGCCGACCCGCAAACGCTGGATACCACGCTGCTGATGGCGCCGGAGCTGTTCGCGGATTTTGACGTTTTCAACGAAGTCGCCGGCATTGCCGAAGAAGCCGTGGAAGAACACGGGCTGGAAGGCGTCTTGCAGGTGGCCAGTTTTCACCCGCAATTTCGCTTTGACGGCGTGCCGGAAGACGATGTTTCCAACTACACCAACCGCGCCCCGTTCCCTACCCTGCATTTAATCCGCGAAGCCAGTCTGGAACGCGCGCTCGCCCATGTGCCCGACCCGGACGCCATCTATCAGCGCAACGTCGCGCTGCTGCGCGAAATGGGCATGGAAGGCTGGAAAAAACTGGGCATTCCGGTGTTCATTCCGCCCGGCGCGTAGGCAGACGAAAGGCGCGCGCGATTAGCGAATTACCATCTCCGGCCAGAGTTTTTCCGCGACGAGGTCGGAACCGTCGCGGGAAAGATGGTGGCTGGCGCGGTAGAGCAATGTACCGTCCTGAATGCCGGGGCAGCGCGCTTCATCGCAGAGCACGGAAGAAAGGTCGAACACCCGCACCTGCGGGAAGTCCGCCAGCACGGTGTCGATGGCATTGCGCAGCCGCGCATCGGTGGCGGCCAGCCAGTGCTCGCGCGTGGTGGCGCAAATGGTTTGTGTGCGGCTGCGTGGGCGGTGCTGAATGCAGGTGTGCGGGTCAAAATCAATCGCAACGTTGTTGCGGATGAAAACGATGTGTTTGCCGCGTGCCAGCAGGGCGGAAAGGTGGCGGGCTAGGGTTTCCTGAATGACGCGGGCACGGGCGGCGTCTGTCTGTTCGGCAAGCGTGTCGGGCGCGAACCAGGCATTTTCGTCCGGCCAGTGCGGGCTGAAAGCAAAGACCACGGTTTTCACTGAGTCGTGGGTGAGCGCCAGTGCCAGCGCCTTTTCAGTCGTTTGCAGGCAGAGTTCGCGCCTGTGCGCTGTTTTGGTGAAGCCCAGAAAGGCGGTGCAGGCCGCATGATTGAGCGCCAGCACGCCTGCGCCGTGCTGCTGCGCGAGTTTGTCCAGCCCGTGAAACAGATGCCAGGCTTTGGAATCGCCAATGAGCACGATGGCGGGATTGGGCCGGTTGGGCGTGATGCGGCAAAACTGCGGGCGGAAGGTGTCGGTAAAAAAGAGCTGCTTGCAAAAATCGTCCTGCGGGTCGCTGCCCCAGCCCAGTTGCTGGGTCAGGTGCGACTGCGTGGCGGCACGCGCCGGAAAACCGCCCATGAGCCAAGTGAGCGCGCCGACGTATCCTAGCGCTGCTACGGTCACGACCAACGCAATGGCCTTCGCTTTGCCGTGGCCGCCAAAACGCAGCGGGCGCTCGATGAAGCGCCAGGTCAGCGCCGCCAGCACAATCGCCGCGAATACGGCAGCGATGCGCACGCCGCGCGCGGGCGTGCCGCCTTCGATGGTGCGGACGAAGGCCAGCAGTGGCCAGTGCCACAGATACAGCGGAAAACTAATCAAGCCAAAGAACACCGCCACGCGGTTGCCCAAAACCACGCGGTTCAGCCACGCCCGCTGCCCCGCCGCGATGACGCAAAACGCCCCCGCCACGGGCAGCGCCGCCCATGCGCCGGGAAAGGGTGTGGCTTTGGTGATTTGCCAGAAACTCAGCACCAGCAGCACAAAACCGGCAAGGGAAAGCGCGTTGCTGTGTTGCGTTTCGCCGGAAGTCGGGCGCAGGTGCCGCCACGCCAGCAGCGCACCGGCGAGCAATTCCCAAAAGCGGGTATAGGGCGCGTAAAACGTCGCCGTCACATCGCGGCTGATGAAAACCACATTGGCGACAAACGACGCCAGCAGCAACAGCACGATGACGCCCAGTACATTGAATTTCCGCCGCCACGCCAGCCACAGCAGCAGCGGCCAGACGAGGTAGAACTGCTCCTCAATGCCCAGACTCCACAGATGCAGCAGCGGTTTGAGTTCGGAAGCGGTATCGAAATAGCCCGCCTCGTACCACAGCGCAAGATTGGCAACAAAGCCCGCACCCGCAGCCATGTGTTTGCCTAGCGACGCAAATTCGTCGGCGAACAGAACGAGCCATCCCGCAACGAAACAGGCGGTGAGCACCACGGCCAGCGCCGGAAAGATGCGCCGGATGCGGCGCATGTAGAAGGTCGTGAAACTGAACGTATCGCGCGCGAGGTTTTCCAGCAAGATGGTGGAAATCAGATAGCCCGAGATGACGAAGAAAATATCCACGCCCACAAACCCGCCCGGCATCCAGCGCGGAAAGGCGTGGAAAGCGACGACCGCCAGCACCGCCACGGCGCGCAGCCCGTCAATGTCCGGGCGGTATTTCGGGTGCGAGAGTTTTTCTTCCGTCATGTCACGCGGGGCAGGCGGGTGGCGCGGATGGGGGTTATACCGGATTGTCGACATCCAGAAA
>JAFSWK010000247.1 GCA_017444505.1 Rhodocyclaceae bacterium
AACCTTTTCGCGGAAACCTACGCTTCCGGACAACCGGCGCTGGGCAAGCCGATGACCGGCATGCTCGGCAACATCAAGTCGTCCTACACCGAGGACTCCAACGTTGATCTGACCAAGGAACTGGTGGATTTGATTGTCTTCCAGCGCAACTATCAGGCCAACGCCCAGTCCATCCGCACGCAGGACACCATCCTGCAAACCGTAGTCAACCTGCGCTGAGTGGCTTCGGCCAGACAGCGTAGCGGCGGGCGGGCGCGCAAGCGCACCGCCTGTCGCCGTCTCCCGCACAAGAGGGCAGCACCATGGATCGCGTTCTCTATGTCGCCATGACCGGCGCCAAACACACCCTCGGTCAGCAAGGCGCGGTGGCCAACAACCTGGCCAACGTGTCGACCGACGGTTTCCGTGCCGAAATGCACAAGCTGCGCGGCGTGGAAGTGATTTCCAACGCCATGCCCAGCCGCGCCTTCGTAGTGGATGCGACGATTGCGCACAATTTTGAATCCGGCCCGCTGGAGCACACCGGCAACGTGCTCGATCTGGCCATCAAGGGCAAGGGCTGGTTTGTGGTGCAAACGCCCGACGGCACCGAGGCCTACACCCGCGCCGGCAGTCTGGAAATGGACCCGGAAGGCGTGCTGCGCACACATTCCGGCCTGCAAATCATGGGCGACGGCGGGCCGATTACGATTCCGCCCAACGTGCTGGTGGAAATTGGCGCCGATGGCACGATTTCGGCCATCGACCCGGATGCGGGCGGCGTCATCAACGTGATTGACCGCATCCGCGTGGTCAATCCCGATGAAAACAACCTTGAACGCGGCGAAGACGGCCTGTTTCGCACCAAGGACGGCGCGCCGGCGGAGGTGGATGAAAACGCCTACGTGGTCAGCGGCTATGTGGAAAAAAGCAACGTCAAGGTGGTCGACCAACTGGTGCAGATGATTTCGCTGGCGCGCCAGTTTGAAATGCAGACCAAGATGATTACCAGCGCCCAGCGCAATGACGAATCCGCCGCCAAACTGCTGAGCGTGCGCTAACGGGGCGTTCGCCTGCGCGGGCGGGAAGTTTTCTCTCCTCTTGTTTCTTGCTTCATCACCCCGCCCGGCAACGGGCGGTTTTTTTGCGCGCGCCGCGCGGGTGCTAGAATCGCGCCCTTTCATTTGCGCGGGCGTAGTGCAGCATGTTTGTACTGTTTGAAGACAGCGGCGTTTTTCGTGCCGGAACCATCCTCTCGGAAGCGGGCGCTTCCTTGCAGGTGGAGACTTCGCACGGCAAACGCATGAAAATCAAGCGCGCCCATGTGATTCTGGAATACACCGCGCCGGAGCCGCAAACGCTGCTCGATGGCGGACAGGCGGATGCGGCGGCGCTGGATGCCGCGTTTTTGTGGGAAGTGTGCGAAGACGGCGAATTTTTTGTCGCCGATTTTGCCCGCGAATACTACGGCCACGCGCCCAGCGCGCCGGAAGTGGCAGCACTGCTCTTCGCCCTGCATGGCGCGCCGGTGTATTTCCACCGCAAGGGCAAAGGGCGCTTTCGCAAGGCGCCGCCCGAAATTCTGCAAGCGGCACTGGCCGGACAAGCACGCCGCGCCCGCGAAGCCGAGCAGGTGGAAGCCTGGCGCGCCGAGCTGGTTGCCGGACGCCTGCCCGAAGCACTCGCGCCGCTGGTGCCGCAACTGCTCTACCGCCCCGACCGCAACCGGCTGGAAACCCGCGCCTTTGAAGCGGCCTGCGTGGATGCCGGGGAATCGCCGGCGAAGCTGCTGCTGCGCTGCGGTGCGCTGCAATCGAGTTATGAACTGCATCTGAACCGTTTTCTGTTTGAGCATTTCCCGCAGGGCACCGAGCCGCCGCCGCTGCCCGAATGCACGTTTGACGCGCAAAGTTTGCCGCGCGCCCAGGTGCAGGCGTTTTCGATTGATGACGCCAGCACCACGGAAATTGACGATGCCTTTTCCGTCACCGCGCTCGCGGGCGGCGGCTGGCGCATCGGCATTCACATCGCCGCGCCCGCGCTGGGGTTTGACTGCGCTTCGCCCGCCGGACAACTGGCGCGCGCGCGGCTGTCGACGGTCTATATGCCCGGCAACAAAATCACCATGCTGCCCGAGGCGCTGGTGGAATGCTTCACGCTGGCCGAGGGGCGCGAATGCCCGGCGGTGTCGCTGTATGCGGAAGTCTCGCCCGCGCTCAGTGTGCAATCGGTGCAAAGCTGCATTGAGCGCGTGCCGGTTGCGGCCAATCTGCGCCTGGGCGCGCTGGAACCATTGTTCAACGAAGAACGGCTGGCGCATGGTGCGCCGCTGGATTTCCCGTTTGGCAAAGAATTGCGCCTGCTCTGGGAACTGGCTACCGTGCTGGAAGGCGGGCGCGGCAAAACGGAAACCACGCCGGAGCAAACCGATTTTGGCTTTGCCGTCGACTGGCAGCGCACTTCGCCCGATGGCGAAGGCTGGGTGGAAATCACGCAGCGCCAGCGCGGTTCGCCGCTGGACAAGCTGGTGTCCGAGCTGATGATTTTCGTCAATTCACATTGGGGCAAACAGCTCGCCGACGCAGACGTGGCCGGTTTGTACCGCGTGCAAAACGGCGGCAAGGTGCGCATGAGCACCTATCCGGAACCGCACGAAGCCCTCGGCGTGGATTGCTACGCCTGGTCCAGTTCGCCGCTGCGCCGCTACGTCGACCTCGTCAACCAGTGGCAACTGGTGGCGGTTCTGCGCGAAGAGAGTGCGCCGTTTGCCGCGCGCAGCGCCGATTTGCTGGCCGCGATGCGCGATTTTGAAGTGACGTATGCCAGCTACAACGAATTTCAGCGGCAGATGGAACGTTACTGGTGCTTGCGCTGGCTGCGTCAGCGTGATGCGCGCGAAATTGCCGCGCTGGTGCTGCGCGAAAACACCGTGCGGCTGGACGGAATGCCGTTTGTCGCCCGCGTGCCCGATTTGCCGCCCGTGCTTGCGGGCACGCGCGTGCAACTGGCGCTGGGCGAGGCGGACTTGTTCAACGTTGAACTGCCGCTGCGCTATCTGCGCACACTGAGCGAACCCGAACACGGCGACGAACACGCGCCGTGATGCCCGATAACGCGACAGCGATGATACACCCCGCACACGCGCAGGCTGTGGAAAAACCTGTGGAAAACGGGCAGCAGTGGCGCGGGGCGGTACAATGCGCGCCGCATACCCGCACGCGAGCGCGCGAGCGTACAGCCCGCGCGCCGTATTTTTTTGCGGCGCTTTGGTCATGATTCCGACGTACAAGGTTTTTTTCGTTCCGCCCATGCCCGGCTTGCCCGAGCCGCGCCTGCTCTCACCGCCGTGGGAAAAACTCACGCGCGGCGCGCTGTCGGTCGCCATTCCGCTGTCGCTGCTGTTTCATGCGATTGTGGCGAGCACCCACTTTGAGTTCGACGAAGGCGAGCCTGCCCCGCCGCCGGTCAATTCGCTGGAAGTGGTGCTGGTCAATGCGCGCTCCAAAAACGTCCCGAAAGATGCCTCCCTGATTGCGCAGCACAACCTGGATGGCGGCGGCGACCAGGAAAAAGATGTGCGCGCCAGCACGCCGCTGCCCTCAACCCAGCAGCGCGATGGTGATGCGCTTGCGGATACGGTGCGTCGCAAGCCTGAAACCACCACGGTCAGCGCGCCCACCAAGGTGATTACCGCCGCCAACAGCGAAGGCGAGACGCGCGCCGAGCCGGTGAAAGAGGCCAAACAGGCGGATCAACCCGCGCCCACGCCCGCGCAGCGTTCCGGGCAGGATGAAACCGATAGTGTGGCGACCGCTTCGGATTTGCGCGCCGAGATTAGCCGCAAACTGAACGCCTATGAAAAACGGCCAAAATACGAATTCATCGGCTCACGGGCGAAGGGCAGCGCCACGGCGCTGTACATCGACCAGTGGCGGCAGAAAGTCGAGCGCGTCGGCACGCTGAATTTCCCCGTCGGGCGGCGCGGCAAGCTCTACGGCAAACTGGTCATGACGGTGTGGATTAACGGCGATGGCACGGTGAAGGAACGTAAGGTGAGCAACATTGTGCCGGACAAAAAAATGGGCAATCGCAAGCAGGATGACGAACTGAAAGCGGATATGGAATTTGCCGCGTTGCAGATTATCGGGAAGGCTGCGCCCTTCGCCGCGCTCACCGAAGAAGAACGCAGCGAGTGCCGCTGCGACGGCGTGGTGATTTCCCGCACGCTGCATTTCACCAAAGATAACGAACTGGTCACCGATGAAGCGCCGCAATGATGCCGCGAGCGCGCCGGACCGCTACGCCGTCATCGGCCAGCCCATCGCGCACAGCCGCTCGCCCTTTATTCACGCCGAATTTGCCCGTCAAACCGGCCAGCAGGTGCAGTACGAAGCGATTGTCGCGCCGCTGGACGGTTTTGCCGACGCGGTGCGCGCCTTTCAGGCTGCCGGCGGGCGCGGCATGAATGTCACCGTGCCCTTCAAGCTGGAAGCCTGCGCGCTGGCCGACGAATGCGCGCCGCGCGCGCAGGCCGCCGGGGCGGCAAATACGTTGATTTTCCGCGAAGATGGCAGCATTTTCGCCGACAATACCGACGGCGCGGGGCTGGTGGCCGATTTGCGCGAACTGTTGCCGCAAGGTCTGGGCGGGCGGCGCATTGCGCTGTTGGGTGCGGGCGGGGCGGCGCGCGGCGTGCTCTTGCCGCTGCTGGCCGAGCGCCCCGCGCAACTGGTCATCGCCAACCGCACCATGGCGCGCGCGCAGGCATTGCGGGCGGATTTTTCGGATGCTGCCGCCGAAGCGGGCGTGGCGCTGGCGGTGGAGACGCTGGAAGGCTTGTCGGGCGAATTTGATTTGCTCCTCAACGCTACCGCCAGCGGACTGGCGGGCGAGGCGCTGCCGCTGCCCTGGGTGCGCGGCTTGCTGGCCGGAAATGCGGCGGCTTACGACATGGTCTATGCCGCGCACGATACGCCGTTTCTGGCGGATGCCCGTCGCCACGGCGCGGCGATTGTGGCCGACGGGCTGGGAATGCTGGTCGAGCAGGCGGCGGAAAGTTTCTGGCTCTGGCGCGGCGTGCGTCCGCAAACGGATGCGGTGCGCCGCGCGCTGCGCGCCAGCCTGCAAGCGTCATGAAGAACGGCCTCGCCCGCCGTCTGCGCCGTGCGGTGTTGGGCGTGGTGTTGCTGGCGGTGTTCTGGCATTTGTGGGTGCTGGGCAATGTGCTGGTCTGGACGGTCGTGCCCGTCACCGGCACCAGTTTCATGCGTCTGCGGGCGGTGGAAAGCGCGCTGACGGTGATTCCCGAACAGCAATGGGTGCCGTATGAAAAGATTGCCGAGCCGGTCATCCGCGCCGTGATTGCCGCCGAGGATGACCGTTTCATGGAGCACAGCGGCTTTGACTGGCAGGCGATGCGCCGTGCCTTCGACCGCAACCGCCGGGCGGGCGGGGCGGTGGCGGGCGGCTCGACCATCAGCCAGCAACTGGCCAAAACCTGTTTCTGTCGTCTTCGCGCAGCTATCTGCGCAAGGCCGAAGAGGCGCTGATTACCGTGGCGCTGGAAACCTTTTGGAGCAAGCGGCGCATCATTGAGGTTTATCTCAACGTTGTCGAATGGGGCGAAGGCATCTTCGGCATTGGCGCTGCTGCCCGGCATTACTACCGCCTGCCGCCGCAGGCGCTGGATGCAGCGGATGCGGCGCGGCTGGCGGTGATGCTGCCCAATCCGCGCCGCTACGAAGAACGCTTCACGCCCCGGCTGCGCGAACACGCCGGGCGTGTGCGCCAGCGCATGAACAAAAGCGAAATTCCCGAATAGTGGTGGCGATGTTGCAGGCGGACGGGGCACCAGCACGGGGGAGAGGAGGCGGGTGTTTTCTTTGCGCGGCGCGCGGCTATAATGCGCGGTTATTCTTTCAAATTGACCACCTATGTCCCGAAAACTCATCATCGGCAACTGGAAAATGAACGGCAGCCTCGCCGCCAACGAGGCGCTCGTGCGTGCACTGACCAGCGCCGGGCTGGCGGAAAAGCCGGTCGATTGCGCCGTGTGTCCGCCGTCTGTGTATCTCGCCCAGCTTGCCGGTTTGCTGCAAGGCTCTTCGCTGATGCTGGGCGCGCAGACCGTACATGCCCGCGAAAACGGTGCGTTCACCGGCGACATCAGCGCCGCGATGCTTGCCGAACTGGGCTGCAAGCTGGTGCTGGTCGGCCATTCCGAACGCCGCGCCGGGCATGGCGAGGGCAGCGAACAAGTGGCCGCGCAGGCGCTGGCTGCGGTGCGCGCCGGTTTGTTGCCGGTCGTCTGTGTGGGCGAGTCGGCGGATGACCACGATGCCGGTCTGATGCAGGATGCGGTCACTTCGCAACTGGCGCCGCTGGCGGCGGCGAATGCCGAAGCGGGCGGCACCTTGCTGGAAAACCTGGTGATTGCCTATGAACCCATCTGGGCGATTGGCTCGGGCGAGGCGGCCACGCCGCAATACGTCAGCGTGGTGCTGGAATGTATCCGCGAATGGCTGGCTGAGACCGCGCCTGCGCTGGAAGAAGACAAACTGCCGCGCGTGCTCTACGGCGGCAGTGTGCGCCCGGGCAACGCCGGGGAACTGCTCGCGCTACACGCCTGCGGCGGCCTGCTGGTGGGCGGCGCGGCGCTGGTGGCGGAAGAATTTATCGCAATCTGCACTGCGGCGGCAGCGCAGGCGTAACACGTAAAACGCAAGACAACAACGGACGAACGAGAATGACGGATACGACGTATAGCTGGATTTTTTCTGTACTGCTCTCCATTCATGTCATGGTGGGCGTGGGCGTAGTGGGGCTGGTGCTGTTGCAGCACGGCAAAGGGGCGGACGCTGGCGCGGCCTTTGGTGGCGGCGGTTCGGCGGGCAGCCTGTTTGGTTCCTCGGGTTCGGCCAACTTTTTCAGCCGCACCACGGCGGTGCTGGCGACGGTGTTTTTCCTCACCAGTCTGGGGCTGGGCTTTATTGCCGACCGCGCCGGCAAAAGCAGTGGTCCGGAAAGCATCATGAGCGGCGTGGAAGAGCCTGCCGCCGCGCCTGCGCTGGACGGTGTGGCACCTGTGCCGGGTGCGGAACCCGCCGCGCAACAGGCGGGCGAGGCGGATGTGCCCGTGCCGCAATCTGCGCCGGATGCGCCTGCGGGTGTCTCGGGCAATGTGGATGCCGTGCCGAAATGATGCAGTGCAGCGGATTGTTGCCGGTGACGGGAAAATCCGCTACAATCTTCGATTCCGTGCCGACGTGGTGAAA
>JAFSWK010000248.1 GCA_017444505.1 Rhodocyclaceae bacterium
GAAACACCCCAGCCGTCCGGCCAAGGTGAGATTGCCATCCGGCGCCTGTTTCACCATATCGCCGGTGCGGTACCAGCGTTCCCCCACAACGTCCACGAAGGGATCGGCGGGCGGCGGCATGTCCTTGCCTGCAAGGTAGCCCGCAAAGATATTGGGTCCCCGCACCAGCAGCATGCCGGTTTCACCTTCTGGCACGCGCCGCATTGAGCCTTCCACGGTGACGACTGCCGTTTGTACCGACGGCAGTGGCTGACCGATAGTCGCCGGGCGCGGAGCCTCGGGACGGTTGACGCTCACGACCGGCGCACATTCGGTGATGCCGTAGCCCTCGCACAGTACCCCGCCGCATTGGGCAGCGAAGGCCTCGTAAACGGAAAGTGGACAGGCTTCCGCGCCTACCACGCCCAGCCGCAGGGATGCGAGGTCGCCTTCCTGTGCCTGACGCAGCATGGCTGCCAGGAATGTGGGCGGCGCCACCACGATGGTAGGTTTCCAGCGGCGGCAGAGGCGGTTGAGACGGGCCGCTTCCGTGGGGTTGGGGTGCGTCACCACCGGCATCCCGAAGCAGAGCGGCAGCACCATCGTGATGGTCAGCCCCAGCGAATGGAAGGGCGGCAGCATGGCGAGCATCCGGTCGCGGCTGGTGAGGGTCGCGACTTTCGCGATGTCGCGGCAGTTGGCGAGAATGTTGGCGTGCGTGAGTGGCACCCCCTTGGGCGCGGTCTCCGAGCCGGAGGTAAAGAGAATCGCGGCGGTTTCGGACATGTGCCGGGGCAGGCCGAGTCGTTCCCAGCCGCGCAGCGCCAGGCGGCTGCGGATGAGGGCCGCTGCTTTCAGCGTGAGGGGCATCGCACGCGCCTCTTCCTCCAGAAAGAACCAGCGCAAATCCCCGGGGGCGGCTTGGGGGACATCAAAGCCCTGATCGTCGAGCCGCTCCAGCATCGCGCGAGCGCTCATGATGACGGAAAGGCCGGTCAGGTGCAGACAGTGGGCGAAGTTGGCCGGGCCCACCGTCCAGTTGAGCATGACCGGCGTCTTGCCGGAAAGCAGCACGGCAAGCCAACTTAAGGTCGCCGCACCTGATGCGGGCAGCATCACGCCGATGCGCTTTTCTTCCGGGAAACGGCGGCGCAGCAGTAGCGCCAGCGCCTGGACTTTCAGCCATAATTCGCGCCAGCTCATGGTACCCTGCGCGTCGGCCACAATCAGTCCTTGAGGATCCTTTTGCGCCTGCCGCAGGATGGCCTGGGGCAGATTGTCGGCGGGCGGCACCTCAAGCCGCAGTTCGGGGGCCGCATCGCGCGCAAACCATTCTTTGGGCGCTTCCGGCATCTTTTCGCCGTCCGCCATGAGACCCGCTGCCGCCAGCACGCAGTCTTCCACGGTCACCAGCTTTTCCAGCCGCTCAATGCGATATCCCTGCACTTCTTCCAGACGCGCTGCCAGTTCGGTCAGCCCCAGGCTGTCGATGCCCAGATCTGCGCCAAGGCGGGTTTCAGGAGAAAGTTCCACAGTGTTTGCGCTGTCCACGCTTTGCGCGATGATGTCGCAGACCTCGCGGCGAAGCGCTTCGGAAACGGCATGTTCCATCTTTTTCGTTGTTTGCGTTTGGGGCGCGGTGGCAAGCGCTTTGGGTTTGCTTCCCTGCCAGAAGAAGTAGGGCACCAGCGCCTTTTCGCCGCTTTCCGTGCCATACCAGGTTTCCAATGCGCGATTGAAGTCCTGGAGACTTTGCGCTGCCATTTGTCCCGCCTGCGGCAGTTCCTCCATGTGGATATGCACCCGGCGCCTGGGCATGAAGAAGATGAGGTTTGCCAGCACAAGCAGGGCGCCGCGCAGCATGCCCCGGATGGTGTCGGGCTGGCCTTTGGCGTGGCTGAAGGAGGATCCCCACAGCCCGCGCGTGCGTACCAGAATGACGCGGGTTTGCGGTGCCGCCGCCAACAGGCGTTGAACGCCGCTGTTGGCGCCAAGATGTTCGGAACCATCGCGAGTCAGCATGCCCGCCGGGTAGAAAAGCAGATTGTCGCCCGCGTTCAGCGCGTCTGCGCAGCGCTTGAGCGCCTCTTCCACCGCAGCGCGGACCGCGCGCCGGCTGCCGCTTGTGGCGCGCAAATCGGGTTTGGTGACAGGTCGGGTGAGACTGGTCAGGGTGCGCACCAGCGGGCGGTTGAGCTGGCCTTCATCAGCCAGTGGACGCGGCTGCAGGTGGGCGAGCCGGCTGTAGAGAATAATTGGATCGGTGAGCGCCGCATGGTTGGGCAAAAACAGCAGGGGTCGTCCGTCGGGCTTTATTTTTTCCAGCCCTTCGACTGTCACGTGGTAGCGCAGCGCAACCAGAAGGCGCAGCAGCCGCGCGAGGCTTTTGGGGCAAGGTGCAGGCTTGGACGGGCCGTCGGAATTTTCCTCCGGAAGCGTTTTGATGTGCAGGAAAATGGCCGCAGTAACCAGCAGGGTGGCAGCTCCCACCAACAGGTGGCCGACTGATGCCGAAAAGACAC
>JAFSWK010000249.1 GCA_017444505.1 Rhodocyclaceae bacterium
CCTTTTCGCCAGTTTCTGGAGCACATTGCCGTTCTCCCGTACATCCGTGATTGCGATTTCCTGCGGCCAGTCATGGCCATCCTGCGCATCACTGTAAACGCTTTTCGCGCCGCAAACACGGAAGCAATGCACACTCGGCGCACATTTTTCCCGCGCACTGCTCAACCGTTGCCCGCCAGCGGCAGGCAGACCGTGACGCGCAGGCCGCCCAGCGGCGAATCGTCCAGCCTCACGCTGCCGTGATACAGACCGGCCAGTTCCTGCGCGATGGATAGCCCCAGCCCCGTGCCAGAGGCGGATTCGTCCAGCCGCACGCCGCGCGCCAGCACTTGTGCGCGCTCTTCGGCAGCAATGCCCACGCCGTCGTCATCAATGGTCAAACACAGCCGCGCCTCGCCTGCGTCCAGCACGCTGACACCTACGCATACGCGCGTGCGCGCCCACTGGCAGGCGTTGTCGATCAGGTTGCCGAGCAGTTCCTGCAAATCTTCTTCTTCACCGGCAAAGGCCAGCGCCGCGTCTGGCGCGGGTTCCAGCGCAATGTGCAGGGCGCGTTCGGCGTGAATCAGGCGCATCGCGCGCAGCAGGCGCTCCAGCACCGGTGCCAGCGGCGTGCGCTGCCCCGGCATTCCGGCAGCCGCCGCCGCGCGCGAGCGCGCCATGTGCCAGTCGACGTGGCGGCGGGCAATGCTCACCTGTTCGTCAATGAGCGCCACGGGCAGCGCCTCGCCCGTGCGTTCGGCGTTTTGCGCGGCCTGCTGCAACACCGCCAGCGGCGTTTTGATGGCGTGCGCGAGGTTGCCCGCCTGCGTGCGGGCGCGGTAGATGATTTCAGCATTGCGCGTCAGCACGGTATTGAACTGCGTCACCAGCGGCTGCACTTCCTGCGCGAATTGCCCGCGCACCTGGCTCTCATGCCCGTCCAGCACGTCATCCAGCGCGCGGCGCAACCGCGCCAGCGGGCGCAGGCCGATGCGCACCTGCGCGA
The DNA here is from genome assembly GCA_017444505.1 of Rhodocyclaceae bacterium. Taxonomy (GTDB): domain Bacteria; phylum Pseudomonadota; class Gammaproteobacteria; order Burkholderiales; family Rhodocyclaceae; genus JAFZMK01. The sequence continues at coordinate 989 of JAFSWK010000249.1, forward strand.
TGTTGGCGGCGAGCAGCAGCACAAACAGCACGCCCAGCGACACGGTCAGCAAGCCGGAAAAGTGCTCAATGGCCTGCAAGGTTTCGCTCACGTCTGCGGCGACCAGCACGCGCCAGCGCCCGCCGTCGGCAAAATCCGCCGTCACTGTCTGCGCCAGCGCCTGCAAGGGGCGAGATTGCGGGCCGAGGATGCGGTATTGGCCGATGCCGCCCGCTGCTTCGGGCGCGGCGTCCAGATGCAGCGTGAAATCCCACAGCGAGCGCGAGCGCAGCGGCTCGGGGGCGATGGCCAGGGTGCGCGCGTCCGCCGCTTCCACCTGCCAGTATTCGCCGGAAAACACTTGCTGCCAGCGCGGGTTGCCCAGCCGCCCCTCATTCACCAGCGGGCGGCCTTGTGCGTCAAATTCCAGTTGTGTGAGCACCTGTTCGAGTTGTCCGGCCAGCGTGCGCCGCGATTGTTCCATCACATGTTCGGCAAACAGGTGCTGCAAGACCACGCCGGTGACAAACAGCGCCAGCAGAGTCGTCGCCAGCATCGCCAGCATCAGGCGGCGATGCAGTGAGACGGCTTCGCGCGCGCCCTCGTCCATCACGCCCCGCCCAGCCGGTAGCCCATGCCGCGCACGGTTTGAATCAGGCCGGCAGGCAGTTTTTTGCGCAGGCGGCCTACGAAGACTTCAATGGTGTTGGAATCGCGGTCGAAATCCTGCGCGTAGATGTGCTCGGTCAAGTCCGTGCGCGAAACCAGCGCGCCGGGGCGGTGCATGAAGTATTCGAGCACGCGGTATTCGTGGCCGGTGAGCGTCACCGGCTGCCCGTCTACCGTCACCTGTCCGCTGCGCGTGTCCAGCGTGACGCCGCCGTATTCCAGCAGCGGCGAGGCCATGCCTTGCGCGCGGCGAATCAGCGCGCGCAGGCGGGCGAGCAGCTCTTCGGTGTGAAACGGTTTGGTGAGGTAATCGTCGGCACCGGCATCAATGCCTTCCACTTTTTCGTGCCAACTGGCACGCGCAGTGAGAATGAGCACCGGCATGGTGCGCCCCGCTTCGCGCCAGCGGCGCAGCACCGAAAGGCCGTCCAGCACGGGCAGACCCAAATCGAGCACGACCACGTCAAACGGCTCTTCCTGCCCGAGATACAAGGCATCGCGGCCATTGTCGGCTTCATCGACGGCATAATCCGCCGCGCGCAGCGCCCGCGCCAGTTGTTCGCGCAACTTCGGGTCGTCTTCCACCAGCAGTACGCGCATGGCTCGTCCCCCTTTCCTCAGTGCGAACCGTGCCCATCACGGTGTTTGACGCGGGTGCGCAGCACTTCGCCGGTTTTCGCATCAATCAGCAACTTGCGCAACTGTCCGTCGGGCTGCAACAGCTTCACTTCGTAAATCCAGCGCGCGCCGCCAAAACCATCATCATCGTCATCATCGTCGTCTTCGTCTTCCAGTTCGACTTCCAGCACGTTGCCCGGATAGTGCTGTGCCAGCCGCGCCAGCACCTGCTCCATGGGCAGAATTTCGCCGGCGCGCACCGCTTCGCTGGCACGCAGATAATCGTCCTCATCCGCCCACGCCGCAGCGCTGAGCAGACAGGCCAGCGCCGCGCCCATACGGCAAAGCATCGGGGAAAACGGCTGTTTCATGGCGGGGAACTCGTTGTGTGTTCTCGTACTCGCGCACTGTAAGGTCGCAAAACTGAATCGCGGCTGAACGTGTACGTCAGGAAATTTTCAACCGCAAGAGAAACGCCAAATCAAACGTATCCACAAAAGCCATGAGCAGCCGGGTGGAAAATTTTGTTTTTTTACGCAGCATTTCACGCGCCGTAGTAAAGAAATGCGCAAAGCGGGCGAGTTTACAATCACATCTTCTAGCGAACTCTTCCGGGTTCTGCACAAAAAAGTGCATTTTTGCCAGATCCTTGTCGATGCGGGAAACATAAAAATTGGCGCAATGTATGCCCCATCGGGTAGTGGCATCGAAAACAAGCTCGGCGTTGTTGAAGTTTTTCTTCAGATCCGCGACAAAATTCAATATCTTGGCAGTTTCAAAATACATGAAAACGCCGTTTGAAACAAAGATGGTTGGCAAATCTCGCTGTATTCGCTCCACCCATTGCATGTCGAACATATCGCCCGCAATCAGCGTTTCATTCTTATGAACCGGCAACGAATCAACGCGAAACGAAATAACTTCCGGCAAATCAATTCCGTACACCTTCGCCTGTCCATCGTCAATCCGGAACGCCAGCGTTTCAAGCCCGCAACCGAGATTCACGACATTGCAAACACCGTGGGCGGAGATAAATTCCCGGATCATGAGATCGGTTTCATGATAGCGCGCGGCGGAAGCAAGCATTTCGTATTCCGAAGAAATTTTCATGAAATTTTCCGGAATTTTCTCCCGCAGGCGGAGGATGACATCATCATGAAAATACTCGGGAAATTTTTGCGTAGCGTACAATCTTGCGGCCAGCGGGATAAACAACGTTTTGGCGATGGCGTTTTGCATGGGCTATCCTCATGTAACGGCGCCCCTCTCAACGCGACGAAGCGGGTTCACAGAAACAGTGGGCGTAGAGGTTTTGCGGGTCGTTCAGATGGTTCAGGCTCGTCAGCTCACTGCGCCATTGTTGCAGCAACCCGGCGGCCAGCGACGGGCGCGCAGGCGCGGCGGTCTGCGTCAGCGAAAAGTTGCCCAGCAGCGAGAGCAGCATTTCACCCAGCGAAGGCGGCGGCGCTTCCCAGCGCACTTGCGGCTCACCGGCAATACCGGCGCGGGCGGCGGCGGCGGAAATCGCCTGCGGCAGTGTGCCGAGCTGGTCGACCAGACCGAGCTTGTGCGCCGTCTCGCCCGTCCACACGCGCCCTTGTCCCACCTGGTCGACTTCCTGCACCGGCATTTTGCGCGCTTCAGAAACCACTTCCAGAAAGCGGCGGTAGCCGTGTTCGAGCATGAGTTGCGCGCTTTGCGCTGCCTCCGGCGGCAGCGGACGCAGCGGGTCGGGCAAGCCCGCCAGCGGACTGGTGCCTACGCCATCGGTGCGGATGCCGAGATGCCCGGCGGTGTCCACCAGTTCGGGCAACAGCGCAAAAATGCCGATGGAACCTGTCAGCGTGCCGGGCAGCGCCCAGATTTCGTCCGCGCCGCTGGCCACCCAGTAGCCGCCCGAAGCCGCCGTGCCGCTCATGGAGGCGATGACGGGCTTGCCGGCGTTGCGGGTCAGTTGCAGGTCGCGGCGGATGAGTTCGGAAGCAAAGGCACTGCCGCCGGGGCTGTCAATGCGCAGCACCAGTGCGCGCACGCGCGCATCATTGCGCGCCTTGCGGATTTGCGCGGCGAGCGTGTCGCCGCCCGTGGTGCCCGCCTGACTTTCGCCGTCGATAATCGTGCCCTGCACGGTCAGCACGGCAATCACCGGCGCGCTGGCGTTTGCTTTGCGCGCGTGGGCGAGATAGTTCGTCGGTGTGACAAAGCGGAAGGCGTCCGGTTCGTCCGTCTCCGCGCCAAAGCGCGCGCGCATCTGCGCCTGCCACTGGTCGCGGGTGAGCAATTCATCGACCAGCCCGGCATCCAGCGCAGCCTGCGCCGCGTCGCCGCGCGTGCGTGCGAGGTGCTCGGGATAGCGTTGCACGTAATCGGCCAGCGCCTCGGGCGCGAGCTTGCGGCTGGTTTGCACCGCCTGGCGCATCTGCCCCCACAGGCCAGTGAGCAAGTCCAGCGTGCTCTGGCGGTCTTCCTCGGACATGTCGTCGCGGGTAAACGGCTCGCCAAACGATTTGTAGGCGCCGACGCGGAAGACATGCATCTTGACGCCGATTTTGTCCAGCGCGCTCTTGAAATAGTTTTGATAGCGCGCAAGCCCCGTGAGCAACACCGCGCCATCGGGCGAAACATGCACGCGGTCGGCGGCGCTGGCGAGGAAATACTGCCCTTGCGTGAAACGCTCACCCCAGGCATATACGGGTTTGCCGGCGGCGCGAAAACGCTCAATGGCCGCGCGCAGCTCCGCCAGCCGCCCGAGGCTGGCACCGGCAATGTCGCCGGTTTCCAGCACCAGACCGCTGATGCGGCGGTCGCTGGCGGCAACGTCAATGGCGTCGATGTATTCGTGCAGCGCGGTATTCGGCATTCCGTTTTGCGCTTCCATCAGCAAATCAAACGTGCCGGAGCGTTCCAGTTGCTCGGGAATCGCACCTTGCGGACGGATGAGCAGCGCCGCCCCCTCGGGCAGCGACGTGGTTGTGCCGCCGTGCTCAAACAGCGCATAGCCGACAAAGAGCAGCAGCAACACCAGCACCAGCAAGGCGTTGGCCAGCAGCCGACGGATAAAATTCAGCCCATGCCAGAGCATGCGCTGCAAACGCCACACTCCGCCCATCATCTTGAACCCTCCTCTGTCTGCGCACGGCGGCGGTAGAGCAAATCCCACACGCCATGCCCCAGCGCCAGCCCGCGTTTTCAAAGCGGGTCAGCGGACGAAAATCCGGACGCGGGGCAAAGCCCTCGCCCACGGTGTTTTCCAGCAGCGGCTCGCCATCCAGTGCTTCCCGCATCCATTCCGCGTAGCCTTGCCAGTCCGTCGCACAATGCAAAATCCCGCCCGGGCGCAGCCGGGAGGCGGCCAGCGCAACGAACGGCGGCTGCACGAGGCGGCGCTTGTGATGGCGCTTTTTCGGCCAGGGGTCGGGAAAATAAATGCGGATGGCCGCCAGCGTGTCCGGCGCAATCATGTGACGCAGCACTTCCACGGCATCATGCGCGACGATGCGCAGGTTCTTCAGCCCGCCCTGATGCGCCAGTTTGCACAGGTTGCCGATGCCGGGGCGGTGCACCTCGATGGCGATGAAGTTGTGCTGCGGCTCGGCGGCCACCATCTGCGCGGTGGCGTCTCCCATGCCGGTGCCGATTTCCAGAATCAGCGGCGCTTCGCGCCCGAAACGCGCCGCCCAGTCGACGGGTGCTTCGCGGTACGGCTCGCCAATCACCGGCATCATGGCTTCGAGAAAGCGCAATTGCGCCGCGCTCATGCGCCCTTCGCGCAAGACAAAACTGCGGATTTCGCGCCGGTGCGCGGCGGGCGGCACCGGCTGCGTCGGGTCTGCCGTATTCACGTTCCCACCAACCCCCCAAGCGGCGAACTGGGTGAGGCGGCATAGAATTTTTTCGGCATCCGTCCGGCCAGAAACGCATCGCGCCCGGCTTCCACCGCCAGCCGCATGGCGCGCGCCATGCGCACCGGCGCGCGCGCCGCTGCGATGGCGGTATTCATCAGCACGCCGTCACAGCCCAGCTCCATCGCAATGGCCGCATCCGACGCCGTGCCCACGCCCGCATCGACCAGCACCGGCACGCCCGCCTGTTCCAGAATCAGTTGCAGATTCCACGGGTTGAGGATGCCCATGCCGGAACCAATCAGGGACGCCAGCGGCATGATGGCCACGCAGCCCAGGTCTTCCAGCATCCGCGCCTGAATCGGGTCGTCCGCGCAATAGACCATCACCTCAAAGCCTTCGCGCACCAGCGTCTCGGCGGCTTTCAAGGTCTCCGGCATGTTCGGAAACAGCGTCTGGCTGTCGCCCAGCACTTCCAGCTTGACCAGCGTGTGGCCATCGAGCAGTTCGCGCGCCAGGCGCAGCGTGCGCACCGCCTCGTCCGCCGTAAAGCAGCCAGCGGTGTTGGGCAAAATGGTGAACTGGTCGGGCGGCAGCACGTCCAGCAAGTTGGGCGCACCGGCCTCCTGCCCGATGTTGGTGCGGCGGATGGCCACCGTCACAATCTGCGCGCCGCTGGCCTCGACCGCCTCGCGCGTCTGTTCAAAATCGCGGTATTTTCCCGTGCCCACCAGCAGGCGGGAATGAAAGCTGCGCGAGCCGATTTGCAGCAAATCGTCTTCTGTCTGCATCATGGTTTTTTACCCTCCTCCGACGGCGGCCACGATTTCCAGCACTTCGCCGCCGGTCAGCACAGTGTGCGCGTGCTGGCTTTTCGGCACGATTTCGCCATTGCGTTCGACGGCCACCCGTTTTCCGGCCAGCCCGCGCTGCGCCAGCAAAGTTGCGATGTCTATGGGCGCTTGCAGCGGCACGGACTCGCCATTGACGGTAATCGGTTTCATAACCCTCCAAACCGCGCCCGCATTCCGGACGCGCGGGCGCAGTGTAACATCAAGCGCACCTGCCGCATCTGTCCCCTTCTCACCATGTCCAGCGAATATTTGCTCACCCTCGCCATTCACGCCGTGCCCGGTGCCAAACGCACGCAAGCGGCGGGCACGCACGCCGACGCCCTGCGCGTGCGCATCTCCGCCCCGCCCGTGGATGGCAAAGCCAATCAGGCGCTCACCGCCTGGCTGGCGGAAACGTTTGATGTACCAAAACGCAACGTCACCCTGCTTGCTGGCACCAGCGCGCGGCAAAAGCGTTTCGCCCTGCATTTTGCCGACGCCGACGCGCTGGCCGCCGCACAAACCCGTCTGGCCGAACTGCGCGGCGAAAACTGACGCACAAACACCGCCCTCACAAGCGTGGCCGAATCAGCCACGGGAAAAAGCGCCAGCAAAACAGCGCGAACGCCGCAATCCAGCAACCTGCCGAAGCGTGCAACCAGACCAGCGGCGACCAGCCGAAAGGCAGCCACAGCGCCCCCAGCCGCAGCAGCAGCGCACCCATCATCAGGCAGTACGACAGCACCATGCTGCCATCGGCCACCAGCTCACGTCCCAGATGCCCCAGCGAGGTGCGCGTCATCATGCCCATCGTCAGCAGCCCCATGCCGCCGATGCCGATGACATGCGCCGGCCAGGCCGAGCGCAAAATGCGGTCTTGCTGCCAACCGGCAAACATCGCCAGCCCCACGCCAAAGCCCAGATAGCCGAGGTAGAGCACCCACAGAATCGGCTTGCGCCACGCCGCCCACGGCTGCCAGCGCAGCCAGCGATAGAACGTAATCAGGCTGATGGCGTACAGCGTCGGCACCACCGTCGGCAGCAGCCATTCTTCGCTATCGGGCAGCAACAGCACCAAGGTCGTCACCAGCAACACTGCCGCGCACAGCCACAATTGCAGCAAACCACTGGGGCGGCACATCGGAATGTTCGCCCGTGGCAAGGCGCGTCCGGCGAAAAAGGGCAAGGCGCGCCCAGCAATCAGCAGCGCCACCAGCGTCATCACCAGCAAGCCGATGTTGAAAAAGCCCATCACCACCTCGTAGGCCGCGCCTTCCATCACCGCCTGCAAAAACACCGCGTCTGACGCCGCAAAGGCGAGGAAAAAGAACGGAATCATGTAATTGCGCTGTGTCACCGAACGCAGAATCACCCGCGCCAGCGCCGCCGCCACGCCCAGGAAAAAGAGCAACTCACAGGCCAGCGCCAGTTGCAGCGGCCACACGCCCGGCAGCAAAAAGGCCACGCGCGCGCCCAGCCACAGCGTGCACAGCAGCAACAGCAAACCTCCCTCCACCGGCACGCGCCGGGTCCAGCTTGCCGCCGAAGTCAGCAAAAAGCCCGCCGAGAACATCGCCATCAGCCCCCAGAGCATTTCGTGAATATGCCAGTACAAGCCGGTGAGCACGCCGCCCAGATACTGCGGCGCATACACCCACAGCGCCACGCTGATGGCCGCCCACACGCTGCCCAGCAGATAAAACGGACGAAACCCCAGCGACCAGAACGCCGTCCACGACGGCCTGCGCGAGCGGCGCTTGCCGCTTTCCGCCGCCGGTTTCGCCGCCGCACTGGAGTGTGCCTCGGCAGGCGCAGCCGTTTCGACGGACGCAGGCACCTCGGCAGGCTTGGGTGTTTCGGCAGGTTTGGGCGTTTCGACAGGCGCAGGCGTTTGCGCGGCTTTCGGCGTCTCGGCGGCTTTCAGCATCTCCGCCGCAGAAGGCGCTTCGGCAGGCGCGGGAGTGGCTTTTGTTTCCACCACCACCGACTGCGCCCCGGCGGGCTGCGAAGCCGCGTTCGCGTGTTCCTCATCCGTTTTCAGCAAACGGGCCAAAGGCTGCGGGGCGGAAGGCGGCGTCGGACTGGCGGACATGGCAACAGGTTAACGGGTTGTACGAAAAGCAAAAGGCGGGCGACATTGTAGCCATACAGGGGCACATTTTGCGCCCCGGCGCGCACAGGCAGTGCCCGCCTGTCGCACACTTGTCGCCCGGGCGAGAAAACGCTTTAATGACTGCCGCTCACCGCCACCGCACCGCCGTTACACACCATGTCCGAACGTTATCCCCTCATTGCCATCACAGGCTCATCGGGCGCGGGCACTTCTCAGGTCTCGCGCACGTTTGCGGGCATTTTCCGCCGCGAAAACGTGCGCGCCACCCTCGTCGAAGGCGACGCCTTTCACCGCTACAACCGCGCCGAAATGGTGGCGCACAACCAGCGCAACCGACACCACCACCCCGACACCAGCCTGTTTGGCCCGACCACCAACCTGTTTGCCGAACTCGAACAGCTCTTCCGCGACTGGACGCAACACGGCACGGGGCGTTACCGTCACTACCTGCACGACGACGACGCTGCCCGCGCGCACGGCGGCGAACCTGGCACCTTCACCGCCTGGCAGGACGTGCCAGCCGACACGGAGCTACTCTTTTACGAAGGGCTGCACGGCGGGGTGCAAACGGACGAAGTCAACATGGCCGTCTGGCCGGACCTGCTGGTGGGCGTCGTGCCCGTCATCAATCTGGAGTGGATTCAAAAGCTCTGGCGCGACCGCAAAGAGCGGGGCTATTCCACCGAAGCCGTCACCGACATCATCCTGCGCCGGATGCCCGACTACGTGCGCTACATCTGTCCGCAGTTTTCCCGCACCCACATCAATTTTCAGCGCGTACCCTGTGTGGACACCTCCAACCCCTTCATCGCGCGGGACATTCCCTCGCCCGACGAAAGTTTTGTCGTCATCCGCTTTCGTGACCCGCGCGGCGTGGATTTTCCCTATTTGCAGCGCATGATTCACGATTCTTTCATGAGCCGCGCCAACACGCTGGTCATCCCCGGCGGCAAAATGGAACTGGCCATGCAGCTCATTTTCACCCCCATCGTCTGGCAACTCATGGAACGCCGCCAGAAGGCGCTGACCACCGGAGCCTGATTGCACATGGCCGCGCCCCACACGCACTACGACACGGCCACACCCCCCCTTCCACCACGGATAAAGACACATGGCGAGAACCAAGAAACCTGCCCACCAACCAAGCGAACCATTTCCGCACGCATCAGACGGCCTGCACCGAGAAGGCGACTGGCTCTGGATTCCCTTGCGCAAAGAATGGCGCGATGTCAGCGACAAGCCGGAAGAAATCGTGCGCCAACAATACATCCGCACGCTCGTTGACTACTACGGCTACTCGCTGGCGCAAATGGAGCAGGAGCAGCGCATGCAGCACGGGCGGCACAGCCCGCGCGCCGATATTGTCGTCTGGCAATCCGCTGGCGAGCGCAAAGCCAAGCGCAACCCCGTCCTTGTCGTTGAATGCAAGGCCGGCAACATTGAAATTCAAGAGAAAGACTATTACCAGGCGGCTTCCTACACCGTCGCCTCTGGCTGCGAAATTTTCGTTGCCACAAACCAGCGCCACACCGCCTTTTTCAAACTGGTCGCGCGCACACCCGGCGAGTTTATCGCCATCAACGACATCCCCAAAGCCTCCGACTGGGGCGACGCCCGGCGCCTGAAAAAAATCCTTGAGAGCCTGCGCGCTTTCAACCGCAAGGAGTTTCAGGATTTGCTCTTTGCCTGCCACAAAATCCTGCGCGACGTGCACAAGATGGATCCCGGTCGCGCCTTCGACACCATCTCGAAGATTCTCTTCATCAAAATGTACGTCGAACGGTCGGGACTGCACGGCACGTTCACCACCGGCTATCTGGATCAACGCGCCGGAGTGCGCCTGCCGACCGACCCGCTGGTGCATGACGGTCTGTTTGAACAGACGAAGACCTACTACCGCGCCGACGACCTGTTCACCGACGCCGACAAGCTCGACATCTCGGAAGAAACCTTCCGCCGCATCGTGGGGAAACTGGAGCGCTTTGACCTGTCCAAAACCGGCGACGACATCAAGGGGCTGGCGTTTGAAAAATTCCTTGGCACCACCTTCCGGGGGGAACTCGGCCAATTCTTCACCCCGCGCCCCGTCGTTGACTTCATGGTTGACCTGCTTGACCCGCAGGAAGGCGAACTGATTTGCGACCCCGCCGCCGGCTCCGGCGGCTTCCTCATCCGCGCCTTTGAGCACGTGCGCGCGCACATCGTCGCCGACATCCAGCAGCAAAAAGACGCCGAGCGCGCCCGCATTGAGGCGCTTGGGCTGCCTGCCGAAGAAGAAGAGCGCCAGATTGAAGCCGCCTTCGCGCACCTGAACCAGCAGCTTTTGCCCAGCGGCGACAACAACCAGCCCATTGACACCCGCGTCGGGCGGCTGGCGTGGCAGTGCATCCACGGCACTGACGCAGAGCCGCGCGCCGCCCGCACCG
>JAFSWK010000250.1 GCA_017444505.1 Rhodocyclaceae bacterium
CAGATTGTGCGCATGACGGGCAACCTGCCGAACCGCACGGGCGGCGGTGCGCCGAATTTCGGCGGGTCGGATAACAAGGGCGCAGGCGCGCCCAGTGACACCACCGCCTTCGCGCGATTCAGCGGCTATGACCAGAAGGCGGAGACGGGGTCGCACGTCAACGTCAATGGTGCGACGGCGATTGTTGGCGCGGCGAAGGTTGTCCCGCTTGCAGGCGGCGGCACGGCAGCGGTCGGCGCGTTCTTTGAATACGGCGACGGCTCGTTCAAGACGCACAACGGTTTTGATACGGGCGATGTCAACGGCAAAGGCAATTCCGACTACTACGGCGCGGGCGTGCTCGCCCGTGTGAACCTCGCTCCAAAAGGGTCTGCCGACGGCGGGGGCGCGCCGATTGTGGAAGGCTCCGTCCACGCAGGCCGCATCCACAACAACTGGCACACCGACGACCTGAGAGACGCCGCCACCGGAGCGCGCGCCCAATACGACATCCGCACGCCCTACATGGGCGGGCACGTCGGCGCGGGGTATCGCTGGCAGACGAACGACACCACGCAGGTGGAAGTTTTCGGGCAAAACCAGTACACGCACATGGACGGCAAAGACACCACCGTCGCCCTTGACCCGTACCATTTCAAGGCCGTGAAGAGTTCCCGCACAAGGCTCGGCGCGAAAGGTACGTGGGCAGTCAGCAACACCACTAACGCCTACGCGGGCGCGGCGTGGGAACGCGAGTTCGACGGCACCGCCCGCGCCACCGCCTATTCCTTCGACGTCCCCGCGCCGACGATGAAAGGCAACAGCGCGGTGATTGATGCCGGTCTCACCTTCCAGCCCAAACGCAACCTCAGCGCGAACGTAGGCGTGACCGGCTACGCCGGAAAACGCAAAGGCGTGGCGGCGAATGTGGAAGTGCAATATCTGTTCTGACGCAGCGCCTTCAACACAAAGCGCCCCGGAAGGGGCGCTTTTTTATGGGAGCGCGGGCGCGAATCTCAGTGTGCGTGCGGGTGATGAAGGTGTTTTGTCGGTTTTTCGCCGTTGTCCGTCGGCATCATCATGGGGCGGACTTCGGCGGTGGTTTCTAGCGTTTGCTGCTCGCCTTGCGCGTCTTTGAAAAAGAGTTTCAGCGGCACGGTGTCCCCCATGGTCAGTTGCTTTTGCAGGCCGATGAGCATGATGTGCAAACCGCCGGGGGCGAGTTCTGCGCCTTTTTCCGGCGTCAGCGGCAGGCCGTTTTCGAGGCGGCGCATTTTCATCACGTCGTCCTGCATGACCATTTCGTGCACGTCCACCGCGCTTGCCAGCGGACTTTCGCCGCCGATGAGCGTGGTCGGCTCAGTCGTCTGCAACTGCATGAAGACGCCCGCTGCGCCTTGCCCGGCGACGGTGGGACGCGCCCAGACTTCGGAGACCTGCACTTCGGCCCAGGCCGAAAAAGGCAGTAGCGCACAGCAGGCGGCAAGAATCGTTTTTTTCATACAAACTCCATCGTTACAAGGGAAAAGAAACCGGCACGGCATCAGCCCACCCAGGCGCGGGCGTTACTGAACAGGCGGCGCCACGGCGAATGGTCGAGCGCGTTCGCCCATTCGCGCGGATGCCAGGAAAGCTGCGTGAGGCGCACGCTGCGCTCGGGGTGCGGCATCATGATGGTGAAGCGCCCGTCGGCAGTGGTCAGCGCGGTAATGCCGTCGGGCGAGCCGTTCGGGTTGGCGGGATAGCTTTGCGCGGGCTGGCCGCGACCATCGACGTAGCGCAAGGCGGCAAGTGCGTTTGACTGGTCGTCTTCACAGGCAAAC
>JAFSWK010000251.1 GCA_017444505.1 Rhodocyclaceae bacterium
CGTGACGGTAGCGCCGAAAAAGACTTGTTCGACGCCTTGCTGTCGCTCCGGGTCGACGACTTCGGCGTTTGCGGTGCGCTTGGTGAGGAAACGGATGCGGCGATCCATTTCGCGCAGTTTTTTCTTGCCGTAAATGTAGTCGCCGTTTTCCGAGCGGTCGCCATTGCCGGCGGCCCAGGCGACGACTTCGACCATTTTCGGGCGCTCGACGCGCACCAGTTGGTCGAGTTCGCGCAGCAGGGCTTCGTAGCCTTTGCGCGTCATGTAGTTTTTGCTGCCGGCGGGCAGCGCGGGCGCGTTGCCGTCGCCGCCGTCTTCGTCGTCTTCGTGGTCGCTTTCCTTGACGAATGCCTTGTTCATGGTGTGCGAAGTGTGCGTCAAAAAGCGGGCGATGATACCGGGCAACGGGGCGGCGCGCTACAATCGCGCCCTTTCCTGTACGAAGACGAGACCATCATGCCCAACACCGAAGTTTCTCCCGCCCGCAAAGCGCGGATTCTGGCCGAGGCGCTGCCCTATATCCAGAAATTCAGCGGCAAGACGATTGTCATCAAATACGGCGGCAACGCCATGACCGATGCCGCGCTGAAGTCTTCATTTGCCAGCGATGTGGTGCTGCTCAAACTCGTGGGGCTGAACCCCATCGTGGTGCACGGCGGCGGCCCGCAGATTGAGCAACTGCTGACCCGCGTGGGCAAAAAAGGCGAGTTCGTGCAGGGGATGCGCGTGACCGATGCCGAGACGATGGAAGTGGTCGAAATGGTGCTCGGCGGGCAGGTGAACAAGGAAATTGTGAACCTCATCAACCAGCACGGCGGCAAGGCCGTGGGGCTGACCGGCAAGGATGCGCGCTTTATCCGCGCCCACAAGCTGAAGGTGCAGCATGGCCCGGCGGGCGATTTGATTGACATCGGGCATGTGGGCGAAATCACGCAGGTCGACCCCACGGTGCTGACGTTTTTGTATCAGGGCGATTTCATTCCAGTCATCGCGCCCATCGGCGTGGGCAAAAATGGCGAGACCTACAACATCAACGCCGACGTGGTCGCGGGCAAGATTGCCGAGACTTTGCAGGCGGAAAAACTCGTGCTGCTCACCAACACCGCTGGCGTGCTCGATGCCAACGGCAAGCTGCTCACGGGTCTGACGCCTGCGCAAATCGACGCGCTGGTAGAAGACGGCACGCTCTCCGGCGGCATGTTGCCGAAAATCGGCTCGGCGCTGGATGCGGCGCGAAACGGTGTGAATTCCGTGCACATCATCGACGGGCGCGTGCCGCATTGCTTGCTGCTGGAAATTTTGACCGACCACGGCGTCGGCACCATGATTCACGGGCAATGAGCGCCTTTGCGCCTTATCTGCTGCACCATCTGCCGCAGCAGACCGCCGCACGCACGCCGCAGGCTACGGCGCTGATTTGCGGCAAGACCACGCTCCGTTACGCCGAACTGTGCGCGCAGTGCAATGCGCTGGCCGCGCACTGGCGGCGCACCGGACTAAAACGCGGCGCGCGCATCGCCATCTGGCTGGAAAAATGCCCGCAGGCAGTGGCGGCCTGTTTTGCCGCAAGTCAGGCGGGGGCGGTGTTCATTCCCGTCAATCCGCTGCTCAAACCCGCGCAGGTGCGCCACATTTTGCAAGACAGCGGCGCGGCGGTGCTGGTCACCAGCGCGGCGCGTCTGCCGCTGCTGGCCGCAGAACTTTCCGCTTGCGAGGCGCTGCAACAGGTGCTGCTTGCAGAGGCGGCGCTGCCTGCGTCTGCGCCCGAACTGCCTGCGCATTGCGCGCTGCATACGTATCCCGCGCCCGAAGAGGCCACGCCCGCGCACGTTACGGGACAGACGGAAAATGACCTGGCGGCGTTGTTGTATACCTCGGGCAGCACGGGGCGCCCCAAAGGCGTGATGCTTTCGCATCGCAACCTCATCGCAGGCGCGGCCAGCGTGGTGCAGTATCTGGAAAACCGCGCCGACGATTGTTTGCTGGCCGCTTTGCCGCTGTCGTTTGACGCCGGTTTTTCGCAGCTCACCACTGCGTTTTTGGTTGGCGCGCGCGTCGTCTTGCTCAACTATCTTTTGCCGCGCGACATCGTGCTGGCCTGCGCCCGCCACGGCGTCACGGGGCTAACCGCCGTCGCGCCGCTGTGGATGCAACTGGCCGGGCTGGATTGGCCCGCCTCGCACTCGTTGCGCTACTTCGCCAACACCGGCGGCCATCTGCCGCGCCCCGTGGTGCAGCAACTGCGCGCACGGCTCGCGCCTGCGCAACCGGTGTTGATGTACGGGCTGACCGAGGCGTTTCGCGCCACCTGGCTGCCGCCCGAAGAAATCGACCGCCGTCCCGACAGCATGGGGCGCGCCATTCCCAATGCCGAAATCCTTGTGCTGCGCGCAGACGGCACGCCCTGCGCACCCGACGAACCAGGCGAACTGGTGCAGCGCGGGCCGCTGGTCGCGCAAGGTTACTGGAACGATGCCGCGCGCAGCGCCGAGCGTTTTCGCCCGCTGCCGCCCGCGCTGTGTTCGATAGCGGGCGCGGGGACGGAACGTGCCGTCTATTCCGGCGACACCGTGCGCATGGATGCCGAGGGCTATTGCTGGTTCATTGGCCGTGAGGACGAGATGATCAAAACTTCGGGCTATCGCGTCAGCCCCGCCGAAATTGAAGAGGCGCTCTACGCCAGCGCGCTGGTGCGCGAATGCGCCGCTTTCGGTCTGCCGGATGCTGCGCTGGGGCAGCGCATTGCGCTGGCCGTCCAGCCTGCCGAACACGGTACGGAGGACGTGCGCGCGCAACTGCTCGCCCACTGCCGCGCCACCCTGCCCGCCTGGATGCAGCCGTCGCGCATTGCGCTGTATGCCGCGCCGCTGCCACGCAACCCCAACGGCAAGCTCGACCGCCCCGCCCTGCGCGCCGCGCTGCTGGCCGAAGACGAAGCGCAAAACGCCTGATGCGCGACGCGCCGCACGGACGAAAAAAAAACGGACGCCCACGGCGTCCGTTTTTGGTGTGATGCGCTGCCGCGCAATCAGAAGCGATGCACGATGCCGACGGCGAATTCGTTGGTGTTGTCCTCGCCTTCCGGTTTCTGATAGCGATAACCGGCGTACAGCGAGGTGCGCTTGGACAGGTCATACGAATAGGCGATGGAAGCAATCTTGGCATCGTTGTCGCGGACGCCGCCGATGTCCGATTCCTGACCATAACCGACGCTGATGGTGCCATTGCCCACCGGCACGGCCACGCCCAGGTTCCAGCCGCTTTCGTCTTCCAGCGCGGCAGGCTCAAACTGGTTGAGGATGTAGCTGCCGGTGATGCGGGCGACGCCGAAGTCGTAGCTCAGGCCGATGACGTGGTTATCGACCACATCATTCTGCGCGTGCCAGGCGTACATGGCGCTGAAAGCATCGTTGTCATAGCGCAGGCCAACGCCGTAGATGTCTTTTTTGAGGTCGCGGTCTTCATCCAGGGTATAGAACACCACGCCCTGGAAACCACCCAGATCCGGCGTGGCATAGGCGACGGTGTTGGCCGCGCGGGCTTCCAGCGTACCGGCAAGGTTCACGTTGCTGGTGCGGAAGGTGTTGGAACCGTTGGCGTCATAATCGGCCAGCCAGTTGTTGAGCGGCGTGGAAAGATAACCGGCAATCAGCGTACCGAAGCCGCCCGCCAGACCGACGAAAGTGTCGCGGCCTTCGCCCGCCAGACCCGTGGCATCATCATTGACCAGCGTGGTTTCCACCTGGAAAACCGCCTTCAGGCCGCCGCCGAGGTCTTCGGAACCTTTCACGCCAATGTAGGAATCCGTCCACAGGGCGGAATCAATGCGGGTGACGTCGTGCCCCGCTTCATCGGGCAGGGAGGCAACGCCAATATCCATCTGACCGTAGACGATGACGGACGATTGCGCCATGACAGGCAGGGTAAACGCAGAAGCAGCAGCCAGCGCGATGAGTTTCTTTTGCATGATGATGTTCTCCAGGTTAATTCAGGAAAATCCGTTTCCACGCGGAAAGTTGGCGTACCATCTGTCCAAGCTCCCGCAGTGCCTAAATGATAGTCTTTCCTGATAAAGCGGACAGCGAAAGCGCACGTTCTGCTTGTTTACAGTACGCAACACTGTTGCATAAACGCTTCACACCGTTGCTTTTTGCCAACTATTTCACACTCGCCGCCGACCACGATGTTTTCCCCTCACACTTCCCTGCCCGATTTTCTTGCCGTGCGCGACGGCCAACTGCACGTCGACGGCGTGCCCGTCTCACAGCTTGCCGCGCGCGCGGGCACCACGCCGTTCTATGTGTATAGCCGCACGGCCATCGGCGCGCGCATCGCCGCCTTGCGCGCTGCGCTGCCGCCCGCCATCCATCTGCACTACGCCATCAAGGCCAACCCGATGCCGGCGCTGGTTTCGGCCATCGCGCCGCAGGTCGATGGGTTTGACGTCGCCTCGGCGGGCGAACTGCTCACCGCGCTCAATGCCGGCATGGCGGCGGAATCCGTGAGCTTTGCCGGCCCCGGCAAGACGGCGGCGGAATTGCGTCAGGCCGTGGCCGCAGGCGTGCGGGTGCATGTTGAATCGCGGCGCGAAATTGCGCTGCTGGCCGAGTTGCAGCAATCGCTGGGCGTGGGCGCGCGGGTGGCGCTGCGCATCAATCCGGATTTCGCGCTCAAAGGCGCGGGAATGCGCATGGGCGGCGGCGCGCGCCCGTTCGGTATCGACGCCGAAGCCGCGCCCGAGGCGCTGGCGCAAATTGGTGCGGCGGGCTTGCAGTTTGAGGGCTTTCACCTTTTCGCCGGTTCGCAAAACCTGAAAAGCGATGCCATCATCGCCGCGCAGCAAGCCACGCTTGCGCTCATTGAACAACTGGCCGAGGCCGCGCCCGCACCGGTGCGCCACTGCAATCTGGGCGGCGGTTTCGGCATTGCGTATTTTCCCGGCGAGACGGCATTGGACCTTGCGCCCATCGCGGACAACCTCGCGCAACTGAGCGAGCGCGCTGCGCGCACGCTGCCGCAGGCGCAACTGGTGCTGGAACTGGGGCGCTATCTGGTGGGCGAAGCGGGCGTGTATGTGTGCCGCGTGCTGGACCGCAAGACTTCGCGCGGCACGACGTATCTGGTCACCGACGGCGGTCTGCACCAGCATCTGGCCGCTTCGGGCAATTTCGGGCAGGTCATCCGCAAAAACTATCCTGTGCGCATCGCCACGCGCATGGCATCGTATGCGCCCACGGAAGAAGTCAGCATCGTCGGCCCGCTGTGCACACCGCTGGATATTCTGGCCGACAAGATGACCTTGCCGGTGGCCGCGCCCGACGATCTGGTGGCCGTGTTGCAGTCCGGCGCCTATGGGGCGAGCGCCAGCCCGCAGGCGTTTCTGGGGCATCCGCCGGTGCGCGAATTGCTGTTGTAGCGGCGCGGGCGCGTTCAGCCCTGCGCCAGTTTGTTTTCGACGAAGCCCACCATCGCGCCGACGGTGGCAAAGGCGCTGCCGTCGATTTCGTCATCCTCAATATAGAACCCGAAACGTTCCTGCATGGCGTTAATCAGCCCGATGACCGCCATGGAATCGAGTTCGGGCAGCGCGCCCAAAAGCGGCGTGTCCGCAGTAAAACCTGCCGCGCGGCCATTCAGCGCCAGTTCGGTTTCGAGAATTTCCAGCACGGCCTGCATCGCCGTAGCGTGCGCTTGTGTCACGTTTGCCTCTCTGTACAAGACGAAGGGCGACCCGCATTGCAGGCCGCCCGTGTGGGGTAAAAACTGCGTTGAATCGCGCCTGAAAACCTTATTTCTCGTTGATTTCATGCACCGCGCTGGCGCGACCGACCAAGAGCGGGTCAATCGGGCCGATGCGATCCTGGTTTTTGTCCTCGTAGGGCATTTTGTGCAGGATGTAGCGCATGGCATTCAGCCGCGCGCGTTTTTTGCAGTCTGACTTGATGACCGTCCACGGCGCGTCCGCCGTGTCGGTGTGGAAGAACATCGCTTCCTTGGCCTGCGTGTAATCATCCCATTTGTCCAGCGAGGCCAGATCGACCGGACTCAGTTTCCACTGTTTGAGCGGGTGCGCTTCGCGTTCCTTGAAGCGGCGGCGCTGCTCGCCACGGCTTACCGAGAACCAGAACTTCACCAGATGGATGCCGCTGCGCACCAGATTGCGCTCAAATTCCGGCGCCTGACGCAGAAACTCGGAATATTCCTCGTCCGTGCAAAAGCCCATCACGCGCTCAACGCCGGCGCGGTTGTACCACGAGCGGTCGAACATCACGATTTCGCC
>JAFSWK010000252.1 GCA_017444505.1 Rhodocyclaceae bacterium
CGCAAATGCTGGGCATCGCGGACGAACGCCCGAAGTCCGAAGACGGGCAAACGCTGTTGCCGCTGCAAGCGCACGGCGTGCAGGCGAGGTCTATCGGTTTTCTGGTCGACGTGGAATCGCCGATGGGCTGGCGCGGCCCGATGGCCACGCAGGCGCTCAAACAGTTGCTGAACGACACCGCCTGGCGCGCGCGGGATTATTTGCTTATTGACCTGCCGCCGGGCACCGGCGACATTCAACTGACGCAGGCGCAGCGCGTGCCGCTGACCGGCGCGGTCATCGTCACCACGCCGCAGGATATTGCCCGGCTCGATGCCCGCAAGGGGCTGAAAATGTTTGAAAAGGTGAATGTGCCGATTCTCGGCGTGGTAGAAAACATGAGTTTGCATGTGTGCTCGCACTGCGGCCACACGGAAACCATTTTTGGCGAAGGCGGCGGCGAACGGCTGTGCGCCGATTACGGCGTGCCTTTCCTCGGCAAACTGCCGCTGGACATTCGCATCCGCCTCGGGCTGGATGCCGGGCAGCCCAGCGTGGTAGCAGAGCCGCAAGGCGAAATCGCCCGTCACTACCAGCAAATTGCCCGCGCCGTGGCCGTGGCCATTGCCCGCAAAGCGCCCGACCACAGCCACAAGTTCCCCAAAATCGTGGTGCAAAACCCCTGATTTTATTACAATTCCCGCTCTGTTTGCAGAAAGGAACCGCAATGTCGATTAAGTCGGACAACTGGATTTGCCGCATGGCGCAAGACCACAAGATGATTGAACCCTTTGCGCCCGAGCTGGTGCGTCAAGGCCCGAACGGGCGCATCGTCTCTTACGGTGTTTCCAGCTATGGCTATGACGTGCGGGTGGCCAGCGAATTCAAGATTTTTACCAACATCAATTCCACTATCGTTGACCCGAAAGAGTTTGACGAGCGCAACTTCGTCGATTTTGAAGGCGACGTGTGCATCATCCCGCCCAATTCCTTCGCGCTGGCGCGCACGGTGGAATATTTCCGCATCCCGCGCAACGTGCTCACCGTCTGTCTGGGCAAAAGCACCTACGCGCGCTGCGGCATCATTGTGAATGTCACGCCGCTGGAACCGGAATGGGAAGGACATGTAACGCTGGAATTTTCCAACACCACGCCGCTGCCCGCGCGCATCTACGCCAACGAAGGCGTGGCGCAAATGCTGTTTTTCGAGGCCGACGAAGTCTGCAAGACTTCTTACCGCGACCGGGGCGGCAAATACTTCGGGCAAACCGGCGTGACCCTGCCGCGCATGTAACGCGCGCCGCGCGCATGAAATCCGCCGCCCCGCATCATCCTTGTTATACGCCGCGCCGCGTGCCCGTGTGCCGCGAAATGCACTTGCGCGACTGGCACATTCAGGTGCGCGAATGGGCGGGCAAGGCGGATGCGCCGACGCTGTTTTTGCTGCACGGCTGGGCAGATACGTCCGCCACTTTCCAGTTTCTCGCCGACCAGTTGCCCGACGACTGGCGCCTGATTGCCCCCGATTTGCGCGGCTTCGGCGGCAGCCAGCGCGCCGGTGCGACGTACTGGTTCGCAGAATATCTCGCCGACCTGGAAGCCTTGCTCAACGCCATGCTGCCGGAAAATGAACCGGCGCTGCTGCTCGGCCACAGTCTGGGCGGCAACATCGCCATGTTTTACGCCGGTGTGCGGATGCTGCGCGTGCGCGCCGTCATTTCCCTGGACGCCTTCGGTCTGCCCGACATGCCGCCGGAACTCGCCCCGCGCCGCATGGCCGCCTGGCTAAACCAGATGGCTGCGCCGGTAGGCTTTCGCGTCTATCCTGATTTTGACGCACTGACCACCCGCTTGCGTCTGGAAAATCCGCACACGCCCGAAGAGCGCATCCGCTATCTGGCGCAGGCGCTGGGCGCGCGCGGCGAAGATGGACAAGTGCATCTGGCGATGGATCCCGCACACCGCTATTTCAGCCCCGCGCTCTACCGCGCCGGTGAAGCGCACGCCTACTGGCGACAAGTGTGCGCGCCGACGCTCTGGATTGTGCAGGAAGATGCGCAATGGCGGCGCACCATGCTGAAACTGGACGATGCGCAATACCGCGCGGCCACGGAATGCTTCCGCGATTTTGAAGAAGTGCGCCTGCCCGCCTGCGGCCACAACATGCACCACAGCCGCCCCGAAGCGGTCGCGCAGGCCGTGGTGCGCTTTCTTTCGCGCACTGGCGCGGTGAGGCACGCACCATGACGCCGCAGATTGAAGCCTGGGTAATCGGGGCGAGCATCGCGGGCGTGGCTGCGCAGGGTGCCGCCGCCGTGCTGGAAGCCGGACGGCGTTCGTTTGACTTGATGGGCGTGCTTGTCGTTGCCCTGGCCGCATCCTTGGGCGGCGGCTCATTGCGCGACATGCTGCTTGACCGCCCCGTGTTCTGGATAGCCGACCAGCGGTATTTGCTGGCGGCGATTGTCGCCGCGCTGGTCACGTTTTGCGTCGCCCGCATCTGGCGCTTGCCGGTGCGCCTGTTTGTGATTGCCGATGCCTTCGGACTGGCGCTGTTTACCGTCGCTGGCGCGCAGGCCGCGATTGCCAGCCAAGCGCCTTGGCTGGTGGTCAGCCTGATGGGGGTGATGACGGGCGCGGCGGGCGGACTGGTGCGCGACGTGCTGTGTAACCAGACACCGCTGATTATGCTCTCTGGCGAACTGTATGCCTCCGCCTCGTGGCTGGGCGCGCTGCTGCTGGTAGCCGTGCATGAAGCCGGCTTTGGGCCGGACGTAGCTTCCATGACCGGCGGCCTGACGGTGCTGGGTTTGCGCCTGGGCGCAATGCGCTACCACTGGCACCTGCCCGTGTTTTCCGCCCGCGAGTAAGTCGTTTGATTTGAGGCGCGCGGGGTTTGCATGCAAATACAGGGCGTGCTAACGTGCGTGCATACTGGGAGAATGCCATGAAACGAGCCAGCGCACCTGACACTGCACCTGTCACCTTCACCACCCGCCAGTTCAAGGCGGGCAATTCCTACGCCGTGCGTTTGCCGGTGGGCGTTGCCTACCCGCCGGGCACGGTGCTGTCTGTTGTCCGGGAAGGGCAGAAGACCGTTTTGGAACCCAAAGACGAGACGCACGAAGCCTTCGCCAACTGGCTGATGTCGCTGCCGCGCGCTGCCAAATTCGAGCGCATGGAAATGGAATACGACCCGGAGGAAAAATGGTCGCGCCAAAAGTGATGCTGGATACCAACATCCTCATCTATATTCAGACCAACCGTCCGCCTTGGGTCATCGAAAAATTCCGGCAGATAAAACGCGGGGAAGCGGCCATTAGCACCCTCGTCTGGGCAGAGTTTCAAGTTGGGCTGCTCAAAAATGGCTTGCAGGCGCCGGACGTACAAAGCCTGATTGATGTGCTGCCCTTTGATGAACGTGCGGCGCTGACGTTTGCGCGGATTGCTGTTGGCAAACCCGGGCGGCAAAAGAACATTGACCGCCTGATTGCCGCCCACGCCATTGTCACTGGCGTGCCGCTGGTCACCAACAACACCGCCGATTTCCAGCAATACGTCCCCGACGGGCTGGCGCTGGAAAACTGGGCACAACAAGATGGCGCGCGGGCGGGTTGAGCGCCGCGCTGCTTGTCTGTAGATAGGGGCGACGGATGTCCTGGACTGCTTTTGTTGCGGGCTTTACGCTGTGTCTGACGCTGATTTTCGCCATCGGTGCGCAAAACGCCTTTGTGTTGAAACAGGGTTTGCGCCGCGAATATGTGTTTGAACTGGCACTGATTTGTGCGCTTTCCGACGCCATTTTGATTAGCACGGGCGTGTGGGGCTTTTCGTGGGCGGTGGCGCAGGTGCCGCGCATTGAGCCTGTCGTCCGCTATGCGGGTGCGGCGTTTTTGCTGGCCTATGCCGCTGCAAGCGCCTGGGCCGCCTGCACCCGTCAGGAATCCTTGCAGGCCAGCGATGCGCCGCGCACTTCGCGCCGACGCGCGGTGTTGGTCTGCCTGGCGCTGACCTGGCTGAACCCGCACGTCTATCTGGACACGATGCTGATTGGCTCGGTGGGCACGCAATACCCCGGCGCGCAGGGCAGCTTCGCCGCCGGTGCGGTTTGCACGTCCTTCCTCTTTTTCTTCAGCCTCGGCTACGGCGCGCGCCTGCTCGCCCCCATTTTCCGCCGCCCGTCCGCCTGGCGCGTGCTCCATGCGCTGATTGCCGTGCTTATGA
>JAFSWK010000253.1 GCA_017444505.1 Rhodocyclaceae bacterium
CGGGTATTTGATCCAACTTCCGTACTATGTGATGACGCACGTTGTTGGGCAATGAAAGACGGAAAGTTGCTTCACCGCGACCTAGGCCACCTTTCCAACGACGGTTCCGACCTCGTCGCGGAAAAACTCTGGCCGGAGATGGTGATTCGCTGACGCGCGTACAAAAAAGCGCGCACCGTCACAGCGGCCAGTGCGTCCAGAGATGGTGCGCGGCCAGCGCCAGTGCGGTAAGCAACGAGACCACCGCCAGCAAACGCCAACGGGCGCGCGAACGGCGCAGTGCGTGCTGTTCGCGTTCCAACCGTTCGCGTTCAGCGGCGCGTGCGCCGTCTGCGGCGGACAGCGCGGCGTGCAGCAGGCGCGGCAACTGCGGCAGTTGCTGCACCAAAGCGGGGGCCTCATTGCGCAGGTTGCGCCAGGCGGCGCGCCAGCCGAGTTGTTCGGCCATCCAGCGTTCCAGAAAAGGTTTAGCGGTCTTCCACAAGTCCAGATCGGGGTCGAGCTGGCGCCCCAGTCCTTCAATGTTGAGCAGCGTTTTTTGCAGCAGCACAAGCTGGGGCTGCACTTCCATTTCAAAGCGCCGCGCGGTCTGGAAGAGGCGCAACAGGGTTTTGCCAAAGGAAATTTCTTTTAGCGGGCGGTCGAAAATCGGCTCGCACACGGTGCGGATGGCCGCTTCAAATTCATCCACGCGGGTGTGCGGCGGCACCCAGCCCGCTTCAATGTGCGCCTGGGCAACGCGGCGATAATCACGCTGGAAGAAGGCGAGGAAGTTTTGCGCGAGATATTGCTTGTCCTCGTCATTGAGCGTGCCCATGATGCCGAAATCCAGCGCGATGTAGCGCCCGTCCTCATGCACGAGAATGTTGCCGGGGTGCATGTCGGCATGGAAAAAGCCAAAGCGGAAAACCTGCGTGAAAAAGATTTCCACCCCGGCGCGGCTGAGGCGGCGCAGGTCAACACCGGCGGCGCGCAGTTTTTCGGTATCCACCACGGGAATGCCGCTCATGCGCTCCATCACCATCACCGACGGGCCGCACCAGTCCCAATACACTTCGGGCACCAGCAGCAGGCCGGAATCCGCAAAATTGCGCCGCAGTTGCGAACAACTGGCCGCTTCGCGCATCAAGTCCAGTTCATCACGCAACGATTTGGCAAATTCCGCGACGACTTCGCGCGGCTTCAAGCGCCGCCCCTCGCGCCAGAGGCGTTCCAGCAGCACGGCAGCGGTTTCCAGCAGCGCGATGTCGTGCTCAATGACCCGCTCCACGCCGGGGCGCAGAATTTTCACCGCCACCTTGCGCCCGTCCGGCAGGGTCGCAAAATGCACCTGCGCCACCGAAGCCGAGGCTACCGGTTTTTTGTGGAAACTGCTGAACACTTCTTCCACCGGCTTGCCGTAAAAACGGCGCAGCACGGCTTGCGCCTGTTTGGAGGAAAACGGCGGCACTTTGTCCTGCAAACAGGCCAGTTCGTCGGCCAAATCCGGTGCCAGCAAGTCGCGCCGCGTGGAGAGCATTTGCCCGAATTTGACGAAAATCGGCCCCAGCGATTCCAGCGCCAGA
Source organism: Rhodocyclaceae bacterium (assembly GCA_017444505.1). Taxonomy (GTDB): domain Bacteria; phylum Pseudomonadota; class Gammaproteobacteria; order Burkholderiales; family Rhodocyclaceae; genus JAFZMK01. Next base: position 1,566 of record JAFSWK010000253.1, read on the forward strand.
CGCAAACGCATCGCGCGCGTTCCCGCCGACATGCGCCGCCAGAAGAACAAAACGCTCCACAGCCGCCGCAGCGTGTGCGCGCGCATCACGTCCAGCACCATCCAGTCCAGCCCGAAACGACAGGCCACCCAGCAAATTCGCAACAATCGGAAAATACGCATCCGGCTCGGCTCCTTATTTCACGAGCAACATGGGGCGGGAACAAAATCGCGTCCGTCAGCCACTTGCCGCCCGGCGCGCATGGGGGTGGTTGCCGATTTTGCCATGTTGCTTTCCCTCTATGTCCGCAAGGACTCGCCGCGTTGTTCACACAGCTGCGCCAGCAATCCTTCCAGCTTGTTGACCATGTGCGTCACGCCACCGCGCCCACCTTCCAAGATTACGTCCGCCACCTCACAGTACAACGGTTCGCGCTCCCGATACAAGGCTTCAATGCACGCGCGCGGATTAGGCACCTACAACAGCGGGCGAGTGCGGTCGTGACGCAAACGTTCCCACAACACTCCAGGGGCGACCTTGAGATACGCCACCAGACAGTGTTTGCGCAGCCACGCACGATTTTCTTCGCACAGCACCGCGCCTCCGCCGGTAGCCAGCACAAGGTCGTCACGCTGAACCAGTTCTTTCAGCAGACGGGTTTCACGCACGCGAAATCCCGCTTCGCCCTCAATTTCAAAGACTGTGGATACACGCACCCCCAGACGCTGCTCCAGCTCCTGATCGCAGTCAATAAAGGTGCGTCCGATGCGGCGCGCCAACTCGCGCCCCAACGTCGTCTTGCCCGACCCCATCGAACCGACCAGTGCAATACAACGCCGCCCGTGTGCAGCAAGCTGCACAACGGGCGGCGCGGAAAAGTCTGAAACTCGCTCAGACAACAGGGCGTACTCTCAAATCAGCGCAGCGAGAGTTCGTCCGTCACGATACGCGGCGTGATGAAGATGAGCAGTTCCTTCTGGGAAGTTTCGACTTGGCGGTTCTTGAACAGGTTGCCCACCACCGGGATGTCACCCAGCAACGGCACTTTGTTGACCGAATTGCTCTCTTCTTCTTCGAAGATGCCGCCCAGCACCACGGTGCCACCGTTTTCCACCAGTACGTCGGAAGTCAGCTTGCGGGTGTCAATCGGCGGATTATCCGTGCCCGAGATCATGCGGTTCCATGCGACTTTGTCTTTCTTGATTTCCACAGTCATCGCCACACGGCCATCCGGCGTAATCTGGGGACGCACTTTCAACTCCAGCTCGGCCTTCTTGAATTCCACGGTCGCGCCTTGATCGGAAGTGTTGTTCAGATAGGGCACTTCTTCGCCTTGCGAGATCAGCGCTTCTTTCTGGTTAGCCGTCAGCACTTTCGGGCTGGACAGGATACGACCCCGGCCATCCGTTTCCAGCGCGCTCAGTTCCAGACTCAGGAAGCGCGTCGCCGCAGTATTCCACAGCACCATGGAGAGCAGACCCGGCGCACCTTTCGAGCTGGAAGCCGGCAGCTCAACGTTCGGCGTCACGGTCGTGGCACTCGTTTGACCCGCAGTCGACATCGTCGAATCCAGCGAGCTGCCAATGGAGGCACGACGAATCGGGTTGCCATCGCGGTAGCCGATGATGTGGCCACCGCTCGCCCCCACACCAAGGCGCACACCCAGATCACGCGAGAAACCTTTGGTGGCTTCAACAATCCGGGCTTCAATCAGCACCTGTTGCGGCGGCAGGTCAATCTGCTGAAGCAGATGGGCAATTTCTTCCAGCTTGGAGCCGATGTCGGTGACGAAGAGCTTGTTGCTGGCGTCATCAAAGGTCACGCTGCCGCGGTTAGACAGCGCAGTGCGCGAGGCGTTGATACCATCGCCGCCACCCGTCGACTTGCTGAGGAAAGCGGCAATTTCTTTCGCCTTGTGGTAGTTCACCTGGAAGATCTGGGTACGAACCGGTTCCAGATCATTCTTCGCACGCATGGTTTCCAGCTGAACTTTTTCGCGGGCAGCCAGTTCTTCCGCCGGCGCGATCCAGATCACGTTACCATTCTTGCGCATGTCCAGACCCTTGGCTTGCAGGATGATGTCCAGCGCCTGATCCCAAGGCACATCCTTGAGGCGCAACGTGAGGTTGCCCTGCACGGTGTCCGAAGTGACGATGTTGAAATTGGTGAAATCGGCAATGAC
>JAFSWK010000254.1 GCA_017444505.1 Rhodocyclaceae bacterium
ACGGGGGCGATGCCTTCGGCTTCAAGGCGCGCGGCGATGCTTTGGCACAGGTGCAGCGTGAGGGCGGCGAGGGCGGCGTAGAAGGCGGTGGCGGCGTGGTTGGCGACGCGCTCGGCAAACTGGGGCAGCCAGGCGAGCAGGTGTTGACGCAGAAAACCGAGCGCGGCTTCGGGGTGGGCTTGTTCCAGCATCATGGCAACGAAGGTGAGTTCGTTGCTGAGGTGGTCGTCGGCCATTTTGCGCCAGTCGGCGCGGATGCCAAAGCGACGGTAAAAGGCGCGCACGGCGAAGGTGGGCGCTTGCAGCATGAGGTTGTCTTCGTCCAGCCAGACCGATTCGTGCGGCGAGGCGCGCACGGTGTGATTCAGGTAGATGGCGGCGTAGTCGGCGGCCAGTTCGTCTTCCTGTTCGGTGCGCTCCGGCGCGGGCAAGGCGGCGAGGGCTTCGAGCAGCGCCTGCATCCGTTCGCCTTCGGGATGCGGGTCGAGTTCCAGTCCGGCGGGAAAACCGCCTTGCACAAGCTGGCAGAGCGTTTGCGCGGTGTGCTCGCTGGCGTGCAGCCAAGCAAACAGGCGCAGGTCTTCGGCGCTGCGTTTGTGCCAGTCGGCAGGAGAGGCGGGCGCGGCGGCGGTCAAGAGACGCGGCCTTTTTCGTGCGGCACGAAGACGATGGAGGGGTTGGTCAGCGCGGGGCTGGCCATGTTTTTGACTTGCTTGACAACTTTGTCTTGCGGGCCGACGGCGGGGGTTTCCCATTTGCCTTCGCGCAGTTGTTCGATGGGGCCAATATCGAGCACGCGGTTCATGCAGGCTTGCACGCAGTAGGGTTTGCGGTCGGCTTCGAGTTCGTCAATGCAGAGGTTGCATTTTTTGATGACGTTTTCCGTCGGGTCGTACTGTGGGGCACCAAACGGACAGGCGGCTTCACAGCGGCGGCAGCCGATGCACAGCGTGGTGTCGATGTCGACGACGCCGTTATCAGCGCGCTTCCAGATGGCGCCGGTGGGACAGGTGGGCAGACAGGCAGGCTGGGCGCAGTGGTTGCAGCTCATGTTCACCTTGTAGGCGAACACTTCGGGGAAGCTGCCGCCTTCAATGTACATGACGCGGCGAAAACGCGGCCCGGGCGGCAGGCCGTTTTTGTCTTTGCAGGCAATCTCACAGGCGCGGCAGCCGAGACATTCGACGTTGTTATGCACGAAGCCGAGCTGATAATCAGGGACGACGGGCTGATAGACGCTGGCGTCGCGCTGTTCAATGGCGGCGCGCACGCGCGCTTTGGCCTCGGCGGAGAGCTTGTTGATGACGGGTTTCTTTTGGGTGTCAGGCATGATGGCAATCTCGGACGGCGTTGCGGGAGGACGGGTAGCGGTGCGACGGCTTAGTCATCCCGCCGGAAGACCTGAGAGCGGGCGGTGGCGAGCTGGTCCCAGCCGGGGCGGTGCTCAAGGTCGGTCTTGCGGATGTTGACGAGAATGGTGTTGTAGGCGAACGCTCCGGCAGGGCTGGGTTCGTCCAGCGTGAGGAAGTCGGGGTTGCCAGCGCGGTCGACGCCGTCGACCACGTCCATCCAGGCACCTTCATGCAGCACGGCCACACGCGGCATACAGCGTTCGGTGACGTAGACGGGGA
>JAFSWK010000018.1 GCA_017444505.1 Rhodocyclaceae bacterium
CCATGGCGCTGGTCAATGTCGCCTGGAACGCCACGTACACCTGGGCGAACTCGGCGCTGCCCTCGCTGGAACGGCAGATTCCCAACCCGATTTTCGGCACCGAGCCGGTGGAACTGGGCGTGCAGGATGATGAGGTCGACGCGGTGCTCGCCCGCCTGCGCGCCGATGCCCGCTATCCGGCGCTGTTTGCCGCCGCCTTTGGCACGCCGCAAATTACCTGGCAGCGCATCATGCAGGCCATCGCCTGCTTTGAGCGCACGCTCATCTCGGTCAATAGTCGATATGACCACTATTTGCAGGGCAAGGCGACGCTCACCGAATCCGAGCAAAACGGTCTGCGCGTGTTTCACGAAGCGCAGTGCGACACCTGCCACGGCGGGCCGAATTTCACCGACCAGTTCATTAGCGCGCAGACGCGCGAAATCCGCGTGCGCTATCACAACGTCGGCCTGTACAACCTCGACGGGCAGGGCGCGTATCCGGCAGACAGTGAAGGCGTCTTTGAAATCACCGCCAATCTTGCCGACATAGGCGCCTTTCGCGCGCCCACGCTGCGCAATATCGAAGTCACTGCGCCGTACATGCACGATGGCTCCGTGGCCACGCTGGAAGACGTCGTCGCGCTCTTTGCCGAAGGCGGCCAGCACATTGCCACGGGGCCGCTGGCGGGCGATGGCCGCGCCAGTCCGCTGAAAAGTCGGCTGGTGCGCGCGCGCGACCTTTCCGCGCAAGAGCGCGCCGACCTCGTCGCCTTTCTGAAAACGCTCACCGACCCCGCGTTTCTCACCGACCCGACCCTGTCCGACCCGTTTCAGGAGGGCGCACGATGAATACGCGACATCATGCGCTGTACGCCGCCGTGCTGCTCGCCTGCGCCAGTGGCGCGCGGGCGCAGGAAGCGGTGGTGGAACTCGCGCCCGTGACCAGCACCGCCAGCGCGGTTGAAGAAGATACGAACATCGGGGAAACGCGGCGGGACGCGGGCGCGCTCACCGGCCTGCGCGCCGCGCAAAGCGACGCCAGCGCCTTGCTGCGCGACGTGCCCGGAATGCAGACCAGCGGCGCGGGCGCAATTTCGGCGCTGCCGGTGTTGCACGGCATGGCCGACGACCGCCTGCGCGTGGCCGTCGATGACGTGGACGTGCTGCCCGCCTGCCCGAACCACATGAATCCGCCGCTGTCCTACATTGCGCCTGCGCGTGTGGCGCGCGTGCGGGTGTTTGCCGGAACCGCGCCGGTGAGCGAAGGCGGCGACAACATCGGCGGCGTGGTGCGCGTGGAAAGCGCCGAGCCGCGCTTTGCCCGCGCGGGCGAACCACGCGCGACGGGCGAAGTGGCCGGTTTCTGGCGCGGCAATGGCCGCCAGACGGGGAGCACACTGGCCGCATCGCTGGCCGGTGAGCGACTTGCGCTGCGCTATGACGGCGCGTATGGACGGGGCGACAACCTGCACGCCGCGCGCGTATTCAAGCCCGTTGAGATGCGCGAGGACGGCAGCCTGATTCGTGGCGACGAAATTGCCTCCACCGCTTTTGAACGAAGCAATCACGACCTCGGCCTTGCCGTGCGCCACGGCGCGCACCAGTTGCGGCTGGATGGCGCCTGGCAAGACCTGGGCTTTGAGGGCTTTCCCAATCAGCGCATGGACATGACCGGCAACCGCGACGCCCGCTATACCGTGCGCTATCAAGGCGAGACGGAACACGCCACGCTGCACGCCCGCGCCTGGCGGCAGCGCACGCGGCACGTCATGGATTTCGGGCGCGACCGCCAAAGCTACGGCACCGGAATGCCGATGCGCGCGCAGGCCGACAATCTGGGCGCGGCGCTGCAAGCCGACTGGTACGCCAGCGCGCGCGACACCGTGCGCGCGGGGCTGGAATGGCATCAATACACGCTGTGGGACTGGTGGCCGCCGGTGGGCGAAGCGGGCGTGATGCAACCGGACGTGTTCTGGAATATCTACGACGGACGGCGCGAACGGCG